>WTHD01000111.1 GCA_011523265.1 Candidatus Binatota bacterium | reverse complement strand
GTCGTCAGATCAACTCTCAGCAGTCCACCTTCCATAATCAAGACCCCTTTGTGGTTGCAGTGTCGCTCCTACGCCGCAGAGCTTACCTTCCCTTTGGATAACATCGCCTGCATGATTCCAACTTCGTCTCGCGCTTCTGGCTTTTGACGTAAAATTTGCCCGAACGCTGCTTTTTCTTCATAAAAAAGAACGGGAAGTCGAGGATATTGTTTACCGGCATTTAACATCTCGGGACGTGTGGAACAGGCTTTCACACAGGCCGGGTCCCCGCCGCATAAATCGCACTTAAGCAACTCACCGGTTGGCGCAACAAAGACCGTGTCAAACGGACAGCCCGGAACGCATTCCATGCACTGAATGCATTTGTCCTGGTCAATCACCGCCGCCTGAGTTTCCGGGTCATAATAGAACGCATCCGTCGGACAAACTTCAGCACAAGGAGGCGGATTGGCGCAGTGATGACAAATGGCCGGCATGAATCCGAAGCCGTCTTTTGAGACGCGCGAGACCTGGGGCGCATGGTCGATCTTAATGCGCGTCCAGACCGGGTTCAGCTCCCCTTCCGGTGAGTGGATCAGCGAGCACGCCACCTCACACATTTTGCAGTCAGTACACAGGTTTTGGAGCGCAAAGAGCTTGGTTGGGACATTTGGGACATCGTCTCCGGGCTGGTACCATACCTCGCCGTTGACAAGTTCTTTCTGTCTGGTTTCCTGCATGGGAATAGGCCCCTCCTTACCGCAGATGCATGCTATGCCGGATGACGTTTGCCTGTCAAGCGAAAACCCCGTAAATACATATTATAATCGGCCCGAGAGGCCAGCCTGGAAGGGAACAGCATGAAAAAGCGAGAGACTCTGATTCATCCCGCACTGGGTCGCCTGCCGGCCAGAAAGGTGCTGGAGTGTATCTTCGCCCTCTCCCCCACCGAGAAGATTGCGCATCATCATCTTGAGGAAGTCAGCACCAGTGAGAACGGTGGCGAAACGGACGGCGAGATTGAGTATACGCTGACAGGCACACCACCGGCAGCCGGACGAGAGCGCTGCCGCATCATCCCACCCTTTGTCCGGGAATTTGACCCACCGGAATTTCCGACTCCACAGGAGCCTCGCTCATGAGCAGCGGCACTCTCACCCCCCAAGAAGCCTTTGAGCACCTGCAGAACGACCCCACTATGACGTATGTCGATGTCCGGACTGTGGCCGAATTCGCCACCGGTCACCCCAAAGGAAAAGTCATTAACGTTCCGATTGTCTTCTTTCATCCAACCACGAACGAAATTTTTCAAAACGAGAGTTTTGATCTGGTCATGGCAGACGTATGCCCCAAAGAGAGTCCGTTGATCGTCGGCTGTGAGAAAGGGCCCCGAGCAAAGCAGGCGGTCGAGCGCCTTACTGCCGCAGGCTATGAAAACGTGCACTTCATGGAAGCGGGTCACGCTGGCTGGAAAGCTGCCGGCCTGCCGGACACGACCGATAACAGAGATGGAATCAGCTATGTTTCTCTCCTCACTCCAGCCAAACGGAAGCAGAAAAAGAAAAAAAAAGCGGCCCGCTAGCAGCCTCTGTCATCATAATAGTCAGCCGACCGGCACTCTTTGGACTAAGAATATCCTATGCCCCTCGTTCGGCTGATCGCCCAATTGTATTGTATTCCCGCTATTCTGTTCGTACCCCTGCTGTCCTCGCCGGCCTTGGGAGGAGACGTCTACCGGTCTGCCATCGCACGTCAGGAGGGAGAGGTGCTCCGCTTCCTGCGGGCCTTTGAGCGTGTACAGGAACAGCTACACCCGGCAAAATTCACCCAATTCCAAGCCGACCTCAGCCAAATGGTTGGCGATCTGTTTGTGCGCCTCCGGTCTGAATTGAATACCCTGGAGCCACCCCCGGAGCGGCAGGATTTCCACCGGACCTGGCTTGAGGCCGTCGGCCTGCTGGATACGACCTATGGGATTTTTGTACGGAGCGATCAGGCCGGTTTCATCGGAGCGTTTATGCAGAGCCGCTCGGCCTTCACCCGGGCGCGCTATCTGTTGTACGAAATCCGCTTGGACACGCCCGTACTGCATCCCTACTGGGTCCTGCCGGAGTCGGTTGCGCATCTCTCCACGCTGGAAAAGCGCACCGCTGCCCAGCAACATCAGGTCGGCATTTCCCACCACCCTCCGTCGAGTAATCATGGAGCCTACTCACTCTATGTGCCGGAGCAGTATGATCCCCAACACCACTGGCCGCTGATTATCGCCCTGCATGGCGCTGGTGGGGCAAATAACGAATATCTGCTGACATGGCTGCGTCCAGCCAAAAGCAAAGGCTATATCGTCCTCGCGCCCAAATCCCTCGGTCTGACCTGGGCTGTTGAGAAGCCGGAGCCGGACGTCGTGTCTGTCACCTCCACACTCATGGCCCTGCGCGAGCGCTACGCCATTGACCCCGACCGGATTCTTGTGACCGGTTTGTCGGACGGTGGCACGTTCTCGTATGCGTTAAGCGCCAGTCGGCCGAACCTCTTTGGCGCGATTGCTCCGGTCGCCGGAGTCTTGCCGCCCTGGCTGGATATGCAGAAGGCCGTCACCTTGCCTTTTCTGATTATCCACGGCGGGCAGGACTTTATTTTTCCGGTGGCGGTCGCTCGCCTGGCCCACGCCACGCTTGTCGAAAATGGCCTCAAAGAAGTGACATTTACAGAACTGCCCGAGTGGGGCCATGCCTATACCTACTCGATTAACGAGACATATATTCTGCCCTGGTTTGAGAGTTTGTTTGAATGAATGCGCGCCTCCGGGTTCATAGGGCGTTTCTACTTGCAATCTCACAAGCTGCGTGAAAGATTGAGCGCTTAGTGTTCTGAGCCAACGAGGAGAGTTGAATGAGTACGCGTATGGATGCTGCCCTGCCCGCCCAACCAACCGAGAGTGTGCAAGTTTCGTTACAGCAAGACTTCGACGCCAGCGTGCATCGCTGGCACGAGAAATACCCGAAACTCGGCACCGGGCCGGTCTCTGTCGAACCCCTGGTCTCCAAGCGGTGGTTTGAGGCTGAGCGCGAATATATTTACAAAAAGTGCTGGCTGCACGTCGGAACGGTGGACGCCATTCCCAACCCCGGCGACTATTTCGTTCATGAGATCGCCATTGCCAAGGCATCCATTGTCCTCATTCGAGGCAAGGATAATGTTGTCCGAGGTTTCTACAACGTCTGCCGCCATCGGGGCAACAAACTGGCCTGGGACTATAAAGGCTCAAGCTCGTGCTATTTGAGTTGCAAGTTTCATGGTTGGGTCTACGACGCCGAAGGCACCCTCAGAGACGTGCCTGACGGTGAACGCTTTTACGAGAATCTAGAGGGCAAGGCCAATCTCATTCCGGTGCACACCGCGGTATGGGAGGGCTTTATCTTCGTCAATCTCGACCCCCATCCGACCGAGACTCTGGAAGAATACCTTGGAGAAGCCGGCCAGCGCATGAAGGACTTTCCGTTTCAGCGCGTTCCGCTCCAGTTTCATTATCAGTCCTATCAGCGCGCCAATTGGAAGCTGATGCTGGACGCCCAGTCCGAAATCTATCACGTGCGCTATCTGCACAGTTATTCCTGGCCGGATGTCTTTACCCGCCCGGACAATCCCTACGGTCATGCCTATGCACTGGACCTGTACGACCGCCACCGCGTCGGTAATTGGCCGGGTAATAAGTATTTTCAGCCCAAAGATGTTGAGGGGCTGGCACTCGGCAAATCGGCTGCCATCACCTCCAGAGGTAACGATTTCGTTCTGCCCACCGGCCAGGGCATCAATGTTACCAACGCGGACGACTGGGGCTTTGATATTGTCCACGTTTTTCCGAATCTCAACATCCTGATTCTGCCCGGCGTATGGCATACCCATCAGTTCTGGCCCATCTCGGAGAACGAAGCGCTGTGGGAACTCAAGATTCACATGCCGAGCGCCGCAACCCCCAGCGAACGCTTCGGGCAGGAATACAATAAAATTCTCCTGCGGGACGCTCTGCTTGAAGACGGTGCCACGCATGAACATACCCAGGATGCCCTGGAGACCGGGGCGATCGAGCAGATTTACTTGCAAGACGAAGAACTCTTTGTCCGCCATTCCTACTGGGCCGTAGAGCAGGAGATTCGTGCCAGACGCGATGGCGTCCGCGACTCCCTGTTCGATTAGGGTTGACGATGGCCGACCCACTCTTGCCCCAGGAATTTGCCGATCTGGAACCGCTGGTCCAGGCCGGCTGGTGTTTGGCGACCGAACGCGAACGCACCAAAAAACGGCGCACCAGTACAACCGAAGAACTGCGCGAATTTTATGCCACGGTTCGACCCCGCCTTGAAGCAGCCTTGGATTATCTGGACCAGTTCCCTGTGGATGATATGCCGGCCAAAGAGCAAAACCTGTTCAATCTCACCCTCAGTATGACGGAAGTGGCGTTTGCCGTAGAGAAATATAAAGGTAATCCCAGCGGCTTTCAGGCGATCGAGGCTTCACGCTTCGTCCCCGTGCACGATATGCCTTCGGGGGCGGCGCCGAAACCGACGCTGTATAAGGCCGAGGATTAACTTGCAGGAGCATAGCAATGATCAAAGGGTTTGCGCTGATACCAAAGAAACCGGACATTAGTCACGAGCAGTTTCATCGCCACTGGCGTAAAGTCCATGCTCCCCTGGCGGTTCGTATCAAAGCCCTGAGGCGCTACGTGCAGAGTCACCGTATGCCGCAAGACATCCCCGGAGTCCCTTCCAGTCCATACGAAGGTCTGGCCGAGATTTGGTTTGACGACCTGGAAACCAGCCGCGGGCTGGGTAATAACCCCGATTATATGAATGGAGCCTACCCGGATGAGCCGAATTTCATTGCCGACGAGGGTCCGTCGTTTTTGATGACCAGGGAAAATATTGTCGTTCCTGGGCCCGAGTTGGCCAAAGACGCGCCGGGTGTCAAGGCTCTCTTTCTGCTCAAACGAAAACCAGGGCTCAGCGTTGCCGAGTTTCAAGAGCATTGGCGTACGGTCCACGCCCCCATCGTACCCAAAACGCCGGGGCTCAGACGCTATGTCCAATGCCACGTCGCCCCCGAAATCTACGAAACCGAGACACCTGCTTTCGACGGTGTCGCCGAGCTGTCGTGGGCTGATATGGCCGCCTTTGAAAAAGGCTGGCAGTCGGACGAGATGCAGATTGAGCAGATTCAGGGCGATGTGCCGAATTTCATCGACCTCAGGAATTCAGTTGGTCTTTTGGTCGAAGAAATCCGTATTATCTGGCCCTGAGCTTGACGCGTCCTTGAAGGCCCGCAGCACGGCGTTCATCCGCGTCTGGTATCCTGCTCCTTGAGCTTTGAACCACTCCAACACATCGGCATCTATACGGAGGGAAATCGAAGCTTTTGGGGGAACTGGGCGCAGCCCTCGGCGAACAATTCCACGCACGATATGCTTCACATCGCTGGCCGGATGCTCGTCGGTGAGCGTAATATCTTCCTCCTGCATCGTTTTGATACGCGGCCAGTCCGTCTTAGATGTTTTGGAAGAAGATAATTTGCTCATTTTTAGTCGCCTTTCGTAATGAGATGACACGAATACGTTCCGCTGTCTCGGTATGCACGAGTGATACGCAAACGCCTCTTAGGAGGCCAAGCGTCACAAAGCGCTGTTCTGGATAGTGAAATCGGTCATCTTCAAAGGTGAACGTCGGGCCAGTAAAGACCTCCTCGACATCAGCGAAATCAAAACCATGAACGGTCAGATTTCTTCTTCGCTTGGCTTCGTCCCATGTAAATCGCATCTACAAACTGTATATACGTACCTTATATTTACGAGCTAAGCAAACGGGGAAAGCCTAAAGGATAAGGTTTGTCGGTTCAGGCGGCCTTTTGCCACGTGTGGAGAGCCAGTAACTCAAGCGCGACGCCGGTGTACGTCGTGCTTTTTCCAATCGGGAATGTGCGCCGTCATCACCGCCTTGAAGAGTTTTCCATGGTTGGGAACGCGTAGATGCAGCAACTCGTGCGCAATGACGAAGTCCTGAAATCCCACTTCCTGTTTGACCAGATCGGTAGCGAAGGTAACAATTCCCGATGTCGAGCAAGACCCCCACTTCTGCGTCATGCGCTGAACCCGCACCAGCCGTGGCCGGACGTGCAATCGCTGCGCCCAGTACTCGACGCGGGCACAAATGGCTTCGCGCTGTTCGTCACTTTTCCGCATCAGCGTCTGCGCCGAGAAGAATTGTGAAAATGCGTTCTACGGCCCGGCTCCGTTCGTCCCTCTTCAGTTGCAGAAGCGGACGATAGAGGGCCGCCCGCAACCGCTTCTTTTCCTCAGTGTTGACAGCCGCGTTGGGGAAGCGGTCGAGAAGCTTTTCCACTTCCTGCGCCATGTCTAGTGTCGGTATGCTGGCATCCTTCAGAACAGGGTCATCCTTCAGCGCCCAGTGGACCCCGAATGCACGTGGCGAGAGTCCACTTTCCCTCATGGCCGCAACGGCCGCTTCCTTCTCCTTGGCGAGGGCAGCAAGCAATTCCATCGCGGCGAGCCCGGTCGTTTTACGATCCTCCAAATCCTTCAGAATGCGTTCGGCCCGTTCCTTCAAAGGCAGCAGCACGGACTCCTTTTCCGAGTCGTTCTCGACTTCCCGCCGCAGGCCGCGCACCAGGTTGAACACCTTGGCTTTGTCCGAGCCTCCCTCGCCTTGAAGCGCTTTGAGGGTGCCCACGTCGAACGTCACTGTTTTCGTTGAGTAGCCAAGCCCCTCCTGGCTCGCACTCTCCTGCACCATAAAGCGTGTCTTGTGGGCCAAGTCCACTACATAGTCGACGCGGTTTGCGTAGGCGTTCCGAACGGCGGAATACAGATGGGCGAGTCGCCTATAGGTCGTGATATGGTCACGGAGTTCCGGCGCGGGCGACAAAATCTCCCAGAGCGCCTCGATCTCTTTGTAGGCTTCGAAGAACGCCTTGCGCGGCTCTGGATCGAAGAAGCGTCCATAGACGACCCTTTCGAGACGTTCGTCCGCGCTGCCGCTGCCCTCATCGGCGAGGTAGTCCATTTTTGCTCTCTCGATCTTGTCAAGAAAATCTCGTAAAAGCAGATCGAGATCTTCAATCACGCCGTCAATATCGGACGAGTCAAACCGCAGCGCCTTTCTCAATTCACGTAGCACACCCACGAAGTCAACAATGAGGCCGATACGCTTGCGAACGCCGTTCGCGTCTACGTGGGGGCGGTTTACACGCGCAATCGCCTGCAAGAGGACGTGGTCGCGCATCGGTTTGTCGAGGTACATGCAATACAGGAGCGACGCGTCATAGCCCGTCAACAGCTTGTCCGTCACAATAAGTATCTTCGGATTCTCGGTCGCCTTCTTGAACATAAGGCGCGTGTCCGCCTCGCGTTCGGGAGAGAGTTGAAGCTCCGCAACGAGTGGGCGGTCAACGGTATCGGCGTCGTTCTTGGTATAGATCGGGGCAGTCCATTCGGAGGGTAGAAGTTTGTCGAGCGCGCGTTTGTACTTGGCACAGGCTTCGCGGTTCACACCGACGAGAAATGCCTTGTAGCCGAGCGGCTCTACGTTTTCTTTGAAGTGCTCGGCGACAAATGCAGCGACCTTCTCAATACGGTCATCCGCAGTCAGGAAGGTACACAGGCCGACTGCTCGGTCGAGGACTTTGTTGAGTTCGTCGATATCAGTGACGCCCTCGGCCTCGGCCAGGGCGAAGAATTCCTTGTTGAGCTGCTCCGTCGGCACTGTCATTTTACTCGGTGCCATCGTGTGGCGGATCGGCAGTGTCGTCTCGTCCGAGATTGACTCAATGATGGGGTATCTGTCGAGATATTTCTGCTCGTCGTCGGTGCCGAATATCTTGAAGGTCCCTTCCCCGTGAGCGGTTCGGTCAATCGGCGTACCAGTGAACCCGATGATTGTTGCATTGGGCACGGCCGCCATCAGATAGGTACCCAGGTCCTTGGCAACCGAGCGGTGCGCCTCGTCAATGAATACGTAGACGTTGTCGCGAGTATTAGCGTTCTTCTCTATGCCCTCAAACTTGTGAATCATGGACAGGATCAGGCCACGTTTGTCGGTTTGGAACAACTCTCGGAGTTCAGCCTTGGAGTTCGCGCGCCAGACTGCGATGTCCTGCTGCTGCATCTCACCGAGCAGCCTTTCAACCCAACCCTTGAGCTGTCCTTCGAGTTCCGTCCGGTCCACGACCACGACCACCGTCGGCGCGCGAAAGCGGTCCTTCTGTTCCAGGATCAGACGGGCGGCGGTGAGCAGGGTAAAAGTCTTGCCGGAGCCCTGGGTATGCCATATAAGACCACGTCGCTTCACCGGATCGGCACAGCGCTCGACAATGCGGTCGGCCGCACGGCGCTGGTGTTGGCGCAGCACGGACTTCCGCGTTTCGCCGTCTTCGACATAGAACAGTATCCAGTCTTGCAGGGTGCGCAACAGATCGGTTGGCTCAAAAAAGGACTGAACGGCGAACCGGTAACTCTCCTCTTTGCGCTCCTTCCAGCGCGCCATGAAGCGGCGCGAAGCGTTCCAGGTAACGCCATACCAGTAGTCGAGGAGGTGGGTGACGTTGAAAAGCTGCGCCGTGCCCATCAGTTCGGGCGTCTCCTTCTCGTAGCGTCGCAACTGCGTGACACCCCGTTCAATGGCGTCAGCATCCTTTGGGTTCTTGTGCTCGACTATGACAACCGGGACGCCGTTGATAACGAACATTACGTCCGCACGGTTGCCCTTTCGAGCCGGAGGCTTGATCTTCCATTCCCAGGTGACGTGAAAGACGTTGGCGCCCGGCGTCTCAAATTCGATGAGCCGGACGGGCCGGTGGCATTTCTCAGTCTCGTCATAACCCTGTCGCGCGCCGCGTAGCCAGGCGAGCATTTCGCGGTTGCCTTCGATTGTTGGCGGCAGGGCTTCGAGCTTCTCGACGGTGGCGCGGATAGTGTCGGCAGTCATCCAGGGATTGAACCGCCCAAGGGCTTCCTCGACCTCAGCGCGGAACAGCAGCCCGGCCTCGCCCCCTCGCCGAGCCAGCGCCTCTTTCGGCCTGAGCGGCGTCCAGCCGATCTCCGCAGCATGGTCCACCATTGGAAACTGAACGGTACCCGCCTCGGTGATACCGGGTTCAGTCATGACGGTGCTCTGCTTGACCATTTTCTGCATTAGTCATACTCTTAGCTAATCATACTTCAAGGAGGCGGCAATGCCAGTGGTGAATGTCCATCAAGCGAAGACCCAGTTGTCGCGTCTGCTTGCGCAAGTCGAGAGCGGTGAGGAGGTTATCATTGCCCGCAACGGCAAGCCGGTGGCGCGCCTGGTGGGCGTCCAAAAGCGCGGCAAGCGACAGCCCGATATTTTCAAGGGAAAGATTGTCATTCCAGACAGTTTCTTCGACCCACTGCCGGAGGAGGAGTTGAAAGCCTGGGACGGTGAATAGCAGTGCGAGCACTGTTGGACACTCATACTTTTCTTTGGTGGATGACAGACAGCAGGCGTCTGTCTGAGACAGTACACCGCGCGATTGCGGATGAGGCAAATGAAGTGTTGATAAGCGCAGCGTCGGCCTGGGAAATCACCACCAAGCATCGGCTCGGCAAACTCCCGGGCGCTGACTTGATCGCCGCTGACGTTGCCGGAGCTATAGCAAACCAGGGTTTCGACGAGCTTGCCATCACAGTGGATGACGCCAGTCGCGCTGGCGCGCTACCGGGTCCCCATCGAGACCCCTTCGACCGGATGCTCATCGCCCAGGCGCTGGCGCACAATCTTGTTTTCATTTCAAACGAATCACTGTTCGACCGATACGGCGTTCGTCGCCTCTGGTAAGCCATGCCTTCCTGAGGCTTCGGCTGCGGCGGTCTGCCAAGGATATTGCTGTCCATGTCGATTCTCGCGTCCATCATTGGTCACATTTCGGTTTTGAGATCGAATTCATCGCAATCAGGAGACTGCTTGGGGCCGCCCGCCTCCGCGCTTACGCAGAGCGGCTTGCAGTGCCAATAGCGTCCAGCCTATCTCTGCGACGTGATGGTGGATCATAGGGAGCTGAACCGATCTAGCTTCAGTGGTGGTAAGGTCGGTCACAGCGAGGTTCCCATCATTGCGGCGATCTTGAATTAAGTCATTGCAAGGGCGATCAGGAGTTCGCCCGTCTCATTGGTCGGCTTAAGTCATACTTGCAACTTTTACGATACTGAAAAGCTATATCGACAAGAAATTGTAACGTTCTCACATTAAGCCTGTCCCAAGGTACAATAGATATTTTGACATCGGGTTTGACGAGATTATCAAGAATCCGTTCGGGCATATGAGGATATCGCCGCTCGTATTCCGCCCTTGAGTCCACTGCTACCCATGTGATGTCCGGGTAGAGCCTTTTTTCGTCATCGCCATGTGGTGCGCAGACCCCATCGTTGTCTATCGTAGGGAGGTTTACAATGATGATTCCCGATCTTTTGTTGACAGCCCCATCGTACATGCTTGAATGGATTTCCCAGTCGACGTGTTTTCTGTGCTTGGTCCCTGTTCCCACCAAGACAATCGTAACCGTTGAGTCTCTCAGGTATCCATCCCTGACTTTCGTTCGGATGTTCTCGTCGCTAAGTTCATCGTCGATGTCTCCTGTATCGACGGACCGGTCAACGAATATCCTGTGCTGTTCGCCCAATGTCACTAAGGCGTTCTTGTATCTTTGGTCGTTTGCGTGATGATAGCTAATGAATACTTTATGCATTTCTCCTAACTGCTGCTCCTTCATTTATGATAATATCGTCCCTAGATTCTACCATTCCTATCGTTACTCTCCCTCTCACTCTGCTTTGTACACTATAGTGCGTGCCTCACGGTCTCCAATCATGAGTCCGCCATTGTTGTCTCGGACTTGTCTGAAGACCGCGTACCCATCTAGGATAGCTCGCTCCCATAGCCTGAGAGGGCATTGCTCAACTTCATACCCACGGACAAACTCCTGAACGGTCTTTAACAAATCGAAGGAAACTCTGTCCTGCTCGGCAAAAAATTCGAGTTTTTTAGCACAGGCAAATATCCAGGCGGTAAGGCCCTCTTCAACCGCGATCGCACGTCCGCCGTCTTGTGTCTCGTCTACCCGCGGGTTACTTTTCCGTTTCTGTTTTATCAATGACCGAACGACGGGAGACCAGTGAAGGATTGCCGCATACGCGAAATGAAATACGTCGTGAAAGCGATAATGATCCGGATTGTCAATGTTGTCCGTTAGCGGCTCACCGATAAATACGCCGTTCCATTGCAAATAACATTGTCCGCTTTTTCGCTGAGCAACTTTAATTTTGAATCTTTGTGGAAGTCTTTCGTCCTCTGGGAAGTTGTTGTCGAAATTTGGCAAGCTATAAATGTCCGGTTCAAGAAACCGTCCGCGTGTTTTCTGGATGTTCGTACGAACGATTTCCGAAAAGTTTAAGCGGTACGATTGAAGGGATTGTATATACACGTCAGCAAAGGTATGCAGCAGGTTGAGTGTCCGCCCATCCAAGAATTTCACTCGTAGCAGCGCCGCAGCGGCCTCCCCCAGATTCAGAAGCGTTTCATTGTTAGGCGGAGACTCGCTAGCCGACAAAATGTGAGAAGTCGGATCGTCTGGATAATTGCTCGCGGCGCCGGTCACACCGTAACCATCCCGATTTGCTGCATCGGATAGGACATTGGATACGCTGACGTCGAGGCGTCGACACAAAGCGGTCAAGTACCACAGGGTATCTCCGAACTCTTCTTCCAGTGCTTGCCTGTGTCCTGAGTAAGCCGCTCCTTCCCGCAGATATTTCTTTGCGCTGGCCATGATGCCACCAACCTCCCCATACAAGCCCATGAGGATCGGCTCCAAATCAGCCAGCGGTAGCATGTCGGTTCCCTCGACTGCTCGCATATAGTCACTAAGCAGTATCGAGCCCGCCCGCGCTCCTCTGTCTATTTCGTCCGTGGTTGATTGACTGCCACTCATGAAGGTTCACCAATCCAGAGGGGCTCCGAGATAGCCACTAACAGCTAAAGAACGAAACCATGTCACGAAATCGTTGGCTAGATCCTCTAGACATTGACTTTTGTGACCCTGTCTCGGACAACAAATATCTACACCATCATGATCCCTGAAGTTATGAGGAATCATCGGTCCAGAGCCGCCCCAATACGCGTAGTCCGTGCTGAGGAGTACACGGTCCGTTTGAGTGTCGTTTTCAAGGTTCCCCAGATTGGGAATTCCGTGAGGATAACTGTGATGTGAGTCCCGCTGATGCCATTGGCCGGAATTATCCTCTCTGAAGTAGATATTATCGCCGTATGCCTGCTTTTTACTTCCCCGAAGGTTAGGCTTTTTACTTTGGAATCGCTCGTCCGTCCAATACTTGTTGAACGTCATTATTTCCGTTACGCGCATTGCATAAACGAGATATCCTTGCCGGTCATTCTTACTACTCCCGGTCCCGATAACCCAGTCTCCTATAGATGCATTCCCGCGGATTTTTGGTTTACAAGTAGCCAAGGTGCATACGCCAAAAAAGGGATTAGGTGCAAAACCATAATCCCGAGCGACGACGTAGGAAAATAACATCGTCAGCTTTCTCCATTAGCATCTATGCCGGTCAATATTACGTAATCCGCTTTTCGTCCCGTCAGGATTCTCCTTACCGTTGATCTTACCGTTGATCGCGTCGATAATACGGTTGCCAGTCCAACCGACGATAGCGTCGTGATAGTCATCCAACGCTTTCGGGATCTCACAGCCGTTTTCTCCATGCGCCCAAACGCCCACGATGCGTTTATCTTCTTTCTGTGCGTATTCGATTTCCCAGTTCACGTATTTGCTGTCTTTGGTTTCGGGCGAGATATAGACCACCAACGTGCTTGATTGTTTAATACGCGGAGCAAGAATCTGAGACTTGATGTAGTCTTCCGAGTGCGCTCTATTGGGGTTATCAGCGTTGATCGAATAGTCCCGGACAGTCATTCCGTTGTCCTTCAATAGATTCTTGAGCTTACCAAGACCTTCGTCGTCTTCGTGAATGTGACTTACGAAAACATTTTTTGTTTCGCCGGCCATGAGATGATCTCCTTGCTTCGAGATTGGTAGCCTCTTTAGATAATGATGCTCTAACTCGATCTGAATGTTCTGCAATGAACGCTCTTGTAGACCAAGTGTCCTTCTTAACCTGAGCCGGCGCGAGTTCCGTCATTATTCAGCCGATGGAGACCCCGCCTGACCAGTACCACTGCCTGGTCGATATGCGGTGTACGTGCGAGAACTTGGTTCTCTTCGAGAGAGAGCCGGTTGTGCAAATCATTCGGCGAGTAACCCTCAAAGCACGGGCGGCCGTCCCAGTTGGAACGCGAACCGGCCCAGGGCTCTGCCAGTCCGACGGTTTCCGCGATATCGCGGGTACAGCCGCCGAAGCCACCGAGCAAGAATATCGGTTGATGCACCTGAAGTGATAAAAGCGTTTCTTCGGCGATACCCGGCATACGACCCTTGTAGCCCTCTACCCTTCCACCAAGCACGATTCGCGCTTGAGTTTCTTCGCGCATGACGGTCCGCATTTTTGTCAGCCCTTCGGTCCACTCGTTATCATCCGGCTCGTGCGTCGGAAGTTCCAAGCGTTGTTCCCGCTCCATTCGGGTACCATCCTGGGCAAGAAAGATGAGGTGTGCCGCTTCTTCATGCTCGGCCGAAAACGCGACAAGATCGTCCACCACCATCCGAATGTGCACGGGCCACGCCAGGTAATCAGTGACAGTGATCGTCCCGCTATGGCGAGGATGATCCCGATAGCGCTCGACCAGTTCAAACAACAGTTCGGTGAATCCATGCGCGCGCAGATCACCGCCATAAGCCAGACTCTTTCCTGAAGAGAGCAATTGTAACGCAATTTCCGTCATTGCATCTTGCAAGTGCTCTTCGCTCAGCCCGAGCGCTGCCATGTCGGGACTCTCCGATGTCGAAATCGCTACGGTGGGCGTTATCTTGGTCTCCTGAAGGGTCATTGGATTTCCTCCAGCCACTCGGTCAGTGTCAGTATGCGCGTATTCGGCGCAATCTCCAAGAACAACCGGGCTTCGTCAGCTCCCAGGAGTGGTTCAGGATACACGATCAATGAACCAGCTTCACTCTGGATAGCCGGTAGCGGCGCCAGCGAGATCAGTTCGGGTGGGCGAGCTATAAACATCACGTCAGGGTAGGCTTCGCTATATCGCTCTACCCGGCAACGCCATATGTAAGCTCGGAAAACTTCGTCAAGCAGGCGTCCGGCAACCATACCGACCCGATCCTGCTGATCCGGGCTCATCCGAACGATCGGGACGTTTCCCATATACGGAATGCTACGCTTGTCGAACTCGCGCAGGCAATCAACAACGATCATCGGCACCTGGCGTAGCTTGGCTTCGATGACTTCCCGACGACACCATTCGCGGGACGAATAAGAATCCGTGTGTAACGCCACAACAGCACTGGTTTCGATCTGATGTAGGAGAACATCGTGGAAAGATAACCCGGCCGGGATATCATAGACATCGAAAAAGCTGGATATGGCGCTATTCGTGTGAAGCCAATCACGGATGCTTCGCGCGATAGGTTCGCCGTCATCGTCATGCTTCGAGTGGCTGATAAATACTTGAACCTTTTCCAGATAGCTGGCAAGAGGAGCCTCTGCTGCCTCCGGTCGGCGGAACAGATCAAGACGATGCCGAAGCATTCGGCTGAATTCATATGTAAGGCTACTGACTAGGCGTTGCTCCCTTGCCGTATCTGACTCTTCCTAAAGATCCCAGCGCAAGGCTTGCTCTTCGAGTTGGAGTTGAAGTCCCTCGGTTTCCATCACCACAGGAAAGAGGCGGGTGAGCAATCCTCGCCTTCCCGCGTTAAGGGCAAGTCCACGAACGTAGTTCGACCAAGCTGTATCATCGGCGAGCGATGAATCCACCAGCACAACGACTGCGGTCGTTTCCGCGTCATCCCAGTCGATTGAAACGGGCTCGCTCCCGCCTGGTGCTGCTTTCCTGCGGTAAATGACGCTCAACCCAGGCTCCCCAGCAACATCTCGATGGCGGTCGCCGCCGAAGTGTCGGCGAAGCAGGTCCGCCACCTTGTCGCCAGTTGCATATGAGGGGTGCCAGACGACATAGAGGACGAAAAGTGGGTGAATTGTTGTTTCCATGGTGGATTTCAGAGTCAGCCAAGTACGGATAAATTTGGGTGCTAAAGTCCAGTGCTCAATTCTTCGACCATACGTCTGCTCAACTGCTGTCCACTAACGTTTCTTCTTGATACCATCTCGACTAGGCCCAAGCGCGACATCAATTTTGACCATCATGACCCGTCTTTATCAGCAGGTAACTGAAAACCGATTGGATTCGCATCGATCAACTCCACTGCATGACGAATATCAATCGCGACAACGATTCCAGGGTTTTCTTGAACGTACCCAATCGGTTCATCTGCCGGACCAGTGAAAGGCGTACCCTTGCGATCAACAACCGGCTGCCATGACGGTCGTGGTTGTGGGTAGTAGGATATAATGCCTGTTACATACCAATCGTTTCTTGGGTGCCCATTAGGAACAAAGACCACCGGCCCACCACTAAATCCCTTGTTACCGTGTGCATCCAAATAAATCTTTGTCACGTCCACGCCCTTGAATGCACTGACAACTCCGGTCTTCACAAATGGTAGCGGAATGCCACGATTCGTCTGTTCGTTTCCGCTATCCCAGCCGAATGGATATCCAAGAAAACAAACCGACTGCCCGTAGACAAGGTTTTCGCCTGATGCGACGAGCGGGTGTGAAGGGGACAATCGAATCGAACATGCGAGAACGGCTACATCGACCTCGCCTCTGCCAATTCCGACAACATCGACGGTCAGGTTCTTCCATTTCCCTCCATGAAAAAGATTGATCGCTTTGCCTGATTCAATCCCCTCTACTACATGGCGAGCCGTCACGAGATATTGCTTGGATGCATGGTCGATGGCAAATGCCGTACCAGTAGAATCTCCCCACCCTATGTGAAATGTACGGTGTATAACGTTAGAGGTGATCAGAGAGTCGTGCGCCCAAGGTGACATAGGGGAAAGAACGACAAGGAGCAGAGTCGCGCCTAGTCGGCACGGGAATAGTTGAGCTAATCTCAGGGCTTTTTCTTTTTGGAGACGCATAGTCTTTCCTTCCGATGGTGCCGGCTCTGCAATATCACGGTCTCGCCTCACGTGCGCTCGGAGTCTGCGCTTCAGTAGACAGTGATTCAGGAAGCGCGCCGGAGAGCGCTGACAGATCAAGCTCGCCCACCCGTATCTCGCCCGTCATCAGCTTATGCAGCAGCGCCTTAAACAACTCGTCAAGCACCGCCCGTTTCTTCCGGTGCAGGTCAATCTTACGGTCAATTGCCTCAAGGATAGCGACGATGTCGCGTTGTTCATCGAGTGTCGGGAGCAAAACCGGAAAAGCTTTGAGCTTCGTGGTGTTGATACAGGCTAAATTGGTTGTCTTATGAGCCACCTTGAGAAAGTAGGCTTTTCCATAAGGACTTTGAGCTTGATAGGCGAAGAACTCAGGCATTAGCCTGTTTCTTTGCGTTCTGACAGCAAACACGTGGTTCTGATGTACGCATAGCTCTAACTGACTGCGCCAGATGAATCCTCTGCCGAGTTTGTCGAAGTCACCCCCTTCAGTAAGAACGACATCGCCATGTTGGAGGCGGTAGCGCTTGATCTCGGATTTCTTGATTGTGATGGATTTCATCTCCGTTAGGTCGAGATGGCCATCCTGTACGTTTGCGACGCGTAGGTAAGGAACCTGAGCAATTTCGACGTCACCAAATTTTCGTCCCTTCGCAGCGCCCGTCTGCACGAATGCCCAGTCTTCTAGCGATACGATTTCCCAACTTTCCGGCACCGGCCCAATTTCGGTTTCCTTCTGCGCCCCGCCCCGCAGACCTCGCGTGAACAGCGTTCGCATCGCAGCGCGCTTCAAGTCCTGAGCAAGCACGGTGCTCTGCTCGTGCGTCTTGATGGCTTTTCGTGCTTGTGCGAGCGCGGAGGCGATGGTCTGCTGCTCGTCGAGCGGTGGATGCGGCACCTGAAGCGCTGCCAGTTGGTTGCGTGACAGATTCGGGATTGTGGTCTTGTTCCCTGTACCCTCAAAGATGCCGAGCTGCGTAAAGGCAGATTGCAGGAAGTACACATAGAAGCGCGGCTCAACATCCTCTACTACAGGCCGTAGCCGATGCAGGTGGTTTTGGAACGACATCGTTTCGATCTCGCCGTTCCAGATCGCCGCCCGCCCGATCTCACCGCCCTCGCACACAAGCAAATCGCCCCGCCGCAGCAACTTTGTGGACAGTTCGTGTTCTGGAATCGACATTTCGTCCACGGACAGCAGGTCAATCTGGTCCCAGAAGACATTTGATGTCCGAAGGAACGGTGTCTTGTCTTCGCCGTTGCGAGCCGCAGCAGACATGGTCTTGCCTGCGCCGATCTCGAACAGTTCGCCAAGTGGGCGCCATGTCCAGGAGTCATTCATTGTAGATGCACCAGCATTTCTACCAGCGATGAGTCAATCTCGCGGGCTTCATTATCAAGACGCTGCATTTCGGCAAGAATATCCTTTATTGGGCGCTCAGCAGTGGTGTCCGTCAGCCCCACCCACCGGCTTGGACTCAAATTGTAGTCAGCTTCTGCTGCCTGCTCCCGCGTGATGACAGCGACCTCACCCTCAATAGGCTCGCCCTTCAAGAAGGCGGCGGCCAGCGGCCGAATGTCCTCCTCCGGGATAAAGTTCTTGGGCCGTCCCTTTCGCACGCGCCTGCTGGCGTTCAGCAGCACAATCTTGTCTTTCCGCACCGCTGGCTTGCACTTCGACAGGACGACAATAACGCCGGCGGCGGTGGTGTTGTAAAAGAGGTTGTCCGGCAGCAGGATCACGCCTTCGATCAGATCATGGTCCACAAACCATTTGCGGATGTTGCGCTCCTTGTCCTCGTTCTTACTGCCCGAACCGCGTGTTACCGCGCCCGTGTCAAGCACCACAGCGGCCCGCCCGCGTTCATTCAGGCAGGCGAAGGTATGCTGGAGCCAGGCCCAGTCTCCCTTGCCAGTGGTCGCACCGCCCTGGGGGCGGAAGCGGTCGAACGGGTCGTCGGCGAAAACGTCTGTACTGAAGGGCTGGTTCCACATCGGGTTGGCAACCACAATATCGTGCGTGCTGATCTGACCGGAGGCGGTCTTGAACTTCGGGTTGAGCATCGTATCGCCACGGGCGATTTCAATCTCCATGTCGTGGATGATCGCATTCATATGGGCGACGGCGTAGCTCTCGGGTTGCAACTCCTGCCCGCAGAGCTTGAGCGGCACGCGGCTGGTGGGGTCGAGTTCGCGGGCCACGAGTTGGAGCTTGACGAGCAGCCCGGCTGAGCCGCAAGCGTAGTCGTGACAGTCCTCGCCAGGCTTCGGACGCATGATGTGGGCCATCAGAAAGCCGACCTCGGTCGGTGTGAAGAACTCACCCGCGCTCTGACCCGAACCTTCCGCGAATTTGCGCAATAGGTATTCGTAAGCGCGCCCGAGGAAATCGGGTTGCACGTCGGCAAGACCGAGCCGATAACGCGAGTCGGAAAAGGTTTCGACAACGGCGGCGAGCTTCGCAGGGTTGACCTCGCGCTCACCATTGCGTTCGGCTGCAAAATCAACGAGGTCGATAACTCCTGAGAGTGAAGGATTATAACGGACAACCGCCCGCACCGCCTTGGTCAGATGTTCCCCGATGTCTTTGGGCTGCGTGCTGCGTCCCCGATCGTCGAGCGGCCATTCGTGGGCTTCGCGGCCATTGATGATGCCCCAGCGTGCTTCTGGGGGTAGGTAGAAGCGCAATAACTCGTGGTCGCTCTCGGCGATCTCTTTGGCAATTTGCCGATCTCCGTACTCATCGGCCAGCCGCTCGATCTCATCGTCAAAGACATCTGAAAGGCGCTTGAGAAAGAGAAGCGGCAACAGATAGTCCTTAAATTTCGCCGCGTCTTTCTCTCCACGGATGGAGCAGGCCGCATCCCACAGCATCTGCTCCATGGGCTTGGTGGAAGGAACAGCCGTCCGACGCTGACGAGACCGGCGCCGCGTCACACGCGCTGCGGACTCAGCTTCGTCCGCAGCCGAGTCCGCAGGGTTGATTCCTGCCTCCGCGGCAAGCGCCTCAATCGCGGTTCGCGCCGCCTTCTGAGGCGTATTGACACCACCCTCCCAACGGTTGATGCTGGCGAAGGAAACACCAAGCCGTTCCGCGAGCTGCTCTTGCGTGAGATCAAGATTAGCTCGGATAGCGTGCAGTGTGGACGCTATGGAATATGTATTTGCCATATTTCTTATATAGCAAACATGACAAATACTGCAACCCTATCGCGTTTTTCCTCTGGATGAGAGGGGAAGGGACGAGAATCGCTCTATTCAAACGGCCTTTTGCCGCATGGTGACGAATTCTTCGGCCGAGGTCGGATGGATGCCGATGGTGGCATCAAACTGTGCTTTGGTGGCGTTACACTTTATGGCTACAGCCAGACCCTGAATAATCTCTCCCGCCTCCGGGCCGGTCATATGGCAACCAATCACCCGGTCGGATTTTGGATCAACAACAATCTTCATAAAGGTCTTCTCATCCCGCCCGCTGAGCGTATGCTTCAAGGCCCGGAACGAGGACTTGTAGATATCTATAGCGCCGTATTCCTGACGCGCCTCCTCTTCCGTCAGACCGACCGTCCCAATGCTCGGATGGCTGAAGACCGCGGTTGCCACATTCATGTGATCCGGTCGAGTGGGGTTATTATTGAACAGGGTTTCCGCCACGGCATGGCCTTCGGCAATGGCCATGGGCGTCAGATTGAGCCTGTCGGTGATATCTCCGACAGCGTAGATATGAGG
>WTHD01000334.1 GCA_011523265.1 Candidatus Binatota bacterium | reverse complement strand
TGTTCGAGCGCACGATTCACGGCGGGCGTACCGACATGATGGTCGAGGTCAGACAGCTTGCCGAACTCGCCAAAAAAGTAGACCGAGACGGTCGCCCGGCCTGGGAGGATAGCTATGTGCGGCAACGCCTGGCCGGCTTCGCCTGCGAGGCCGCGGCGCTCAAATACACCAGTTTTCGGCAGCTCACCAGCCAACTCAAAGGGCTGCCGCCCGGCCCGGAGGGCTCGATGATGAAGCTCGGCACGAGCGGCCTGAACCTGCGCATGCAGGACTTTGCCATGGAGCTGCTGGGTCCCTATAGCCAGTTCGAATATCAGGCCAGCGGGGCGATTGACCGCGGCAAATGGTCGCATCGCATGCTGGCGGCGCGGCGTGGCACCATTGCGGCCGGGACCAATGAGATTCAGCACAACATCATCGGCGAGCGGGTACTCGGGCTGCCCAAGGGCTGACCGGCCCTCTATTCTTGTGATAACAGAGGTCCCGTGACGACAGAGGTGATACCAAACAACGGCCCGAGCGGCTATGAATAAGCAGCACAAAGCGGAGGGAGCTGACCATGCGTGACGGATTCAAAATTGTTGATACCGATTCTCATATGATGGAGCCGGACTGGCTGTGGGAACGGCATATGGAGGACGCGTATAAGGCCGAAGCGCCCCGAATGGGCGAGGCACCGGGGTCGGGACGCCGCACCTTTCTGGTCGAAGGCGAGTCGTTTACCCGTGAAAAGGGTAAATACCCGATGGCGGCCAAGGCGTTTCTCAAGGCCGCGTATAAGGCCATGGACCGCTTTGAGCGAGCCAAAGAAACCGGCTTTAGCGCCACAAGCCGACTCATGGACATGGACGAGCAAGGCGTGGATGTCCAGATTCTCTACCCGACCTATACCGGCCAGATGCTCGGCCGCGAGTTCCGCGACACCAAACTGCTGGCGGCCTGCTGCCGGGCCTACAACAACTGGGCCACCGACTACACCTCCGAAGCGCCCGAACGTCTCCGCTGGGCTGCGGCCCTGCCCATGCAGGAACCGGAAGAGGCGATCAAAGAGGCCGAACGCGCCGCGGCAAACGGCTGCGTGAGTTATTATATGCGACCCAACCCGGTCGGCGGCCGCACGCTGTGGCATGAGGACTATCATCCGCTGTGGGCAACCATCGAAAAGCTGGGCAAGCCCATCTCGACTCATGACTCGGCTTCGGCCTCGGTGCCCTCGTTTGGCGATCGCATGGACACGCATACCAGCGGCCATATTTTATCCCATCCGTTTGAGGCCATGGCGGCCATGGCCGGCCTGATCTGGTTCGGTATCTTTGAAAAATTCCCCCAGCTCAAGGTCATCCACGTCGAGGGCGACGGCGGCTGGACCCCGTACTGGCTGCAACGCATGGAGCAACACTGGAAGTTCAGCGGCAATGCCGAACATGAATATCTCACCCGGCCGCCGACGGAGTATTTTCGTAGCAATGTGTGCGTGGGCTTTCGGGGTGACGAGCCCACCATGAAAGCTGCGGTGGAGCTGGTGGGTGACGATAATTTCACCTGGGACTCCGACTATCCGCATCCGGACGGCACCTATCCGTGGGGCGTACAATCCATGCTCGATCAGCCCATTCCCGAAGAGTCGAAACGCAAGCTGTTCTGGGATAACGGGGCGCGTATTTTCAATCTGGAGTAGTCGCGGTTGCTGAGGAGACACATATGGATTTTAGCGGCAAAGTCGGCTTGGTAACGGGCGCGGCCTCGGGCATCGGCCGTGCGACCGCCCTGGGGTTTGCCCAGCGCGGCGGGGCGGTTGCGGTTGCTGATATCAACGCAGAGAACGCGAATGCGGTGGTCGCCGAGATCACGGCAGCGGGCGGAAACGCCATTACGGTGATCGCCGATGTGACCCGGCAGGCCGACATTGAGCGGATGATGGCGACCACGACGGACACCTTTGGCCGACTCGATTTTCTGCACAATAATGCCTTCGGGCTGCCCGCGGCTCGGCCTGACAGTCCGGTCATGGCCCGCACCGCCGACCTGGAGGACAGCGTCTGGGACAATATGATCGACTTGGGTTTGTCGTCGGTCTTTCACGCCATGAAAAAGGCGATTCCGGTCATGCGCCAGAACGGCGGCGGGGCCATCGTCAACACCGCCTCCATTTCGGGTCTACGGGCCGATTACGGCATTGCCGCGTATAACGCCGCCAAGGCCGGCGTGATCAATCTCACCCGGGTGGTGGCCGTGGAGTATGCCCGCGCCGGCATTCGGGCCAACTGCATCTGTCCGGGTGCCATCGACACGCCGCTGATCGCACCCGCCCTGGAGCAGCCGGGGTTTGCCGAGAAATTCGATGAGGTCATCCCCATGGGACGGCTGGGCAGGCCGGAAGAAATGGCCAATGTCATCCTGTTTCTGGCCTCCGATCTGGCCTCGTTTGTGACTGGTGCGGCCTTTGTCGCCGACGGCGGCCAAACCGCCAAAACGGGCAGCCCGTCGTTTCTGCCGGAGTGATGACAACACCTTGTCCATTTCTCAGAGGGAAGAAACAGGGGAACAAAAAAGGAGGACAGCATGGCAGACAAGAGTCTTGAGACGCAGATGCAGGAAATGGTTGACCGCGAGGCGATCCGCAACCTGCCTTTGCAGTACTGTCACTGCGTGTGGCAACAGGACCTGGACGGATACGTCAACCTCTTTACCGAAGACGGCTCGTTCTCGACCGACGACCCCAGCCTGCCGGGCGCACAGGGACACGACGGCTTGCGCACCATGATCAAGGGTGGCCTGGCGATGCAGCCTCGGCCTTTTATTCATAACCACGTCATTGAGCTGAGCGGGCCGGACCAAGCCACAGGGACGTGTTATGTGGAAGTCCACATGAACCGCGAGGGCAAAAAGTGGGAGATGAAGGGCTGGTATAACGACGAGTACGCCAAAGTTGACGGCGAGTGGAAGTTCAAATCGCGCCGAATCACGACCGATTCCTTTGGCCCCAAGGACGCAGCTTAACGGAATCGGCAGCTCAGTCCCTGGGCACCTCGGCATACACGCGCTGCATGGTGTCCAGATGGCCCTGCGCATCCAGCCCACCCCCGAGCGTGCGTAAACACACGTGGCTGAGGCCGGCTCGTCGCCAGCCGGCCACCCGGTCGCGCCATTCCGCCTCGCGGGGACCGACCACGGCTATACCGGCTTCGGTGCCGATATCCTGAGGGCTCCGGCCGACCGTTTCGGCGGCGCGTAGAATATCAGCCTGTATGGCCGGGAACTCTTCCGGCGTACACAGCACGAACCAGCCGTCGGCCAGGCGTCCGATCCGGCGCCGAATGCGCGGGATGGGAACACTCTGCGCGCCTATCCAGAGCGGGATCGGCCGTTGGACCGGCAGCGGATTCAGACCGGCCTCAGACACCCTGTCCCAGCGTCCGTCAAATTCAACCGTGGGCTGCGTCCAGAGCTGTTTGAGGAGGCTCAGCTGTTCCTCGCAGCGATCCCCCCGCGTCTGGAAGTCCGCACCCAGGGCGCGGTATTCCTCAGCACTGGGACCAACGCCGATGCCGAGCCGCAAGCGGCCGCCGGACAGCACGTCCAACTCCGCGGCCTGCTTAGCGACCAGCACAGTCTGGCGCGAGGGCAGGACAATGACCGAAGGCACCAGCTCTATCTTTCGCGTGATTGCGGCCACATAGGCCAGCAGCGTCAGCGGCTCGTGCACATAGCCGCTATCGGGCCGGAGAACCTGGTCCGGGACGCGCAAATGCGTATAGCCCAACTCGTCGGCCGTTTGGGCGAATGCCTTGATCGCCCCCAAATCGCCCTGAAGCTCTCTTACCGGTAGTGAAATCCCAATTCTCATGAATTTTCTCCTGCTCATTCAACCCCTTTTCGTAGATGAAAGAGGCTCCTAAAGCTGTGTCGCACTCAGAATTTCAACACGGCCTGAGCCGCCGCACGTTGGCGGTACGCGGCGTCCCAGCGTGTGAGATGCGGATAGTCTCCGATGAGATCAAACTTGGCAAAGCGCATGAACTGCAAGGCCGCCTGAAGGGTGCAGTCGGCAACCGATACGCGATCGCCTAATAGCAGGTCGCGACCGTCGGCTAAAACGTTCTCAAAGTACTGAAATGCAACCGGCAGGGTTTGCTTGGCCTGGGCCGCAGACACAGGATTAGGGGGAAGTCCGATAGGCGATTTCGTGGCGTGGACATAACGCCCGATTTGAATCAGCACACGGAGGTCGGCGATCCGTTCCAGCTCACGTGCGCGTATGCGTTCGCGCGTTCCATTCCCCCACATCGCCGGTTGGGGAAAGCACTCTTCCAAATACTCAATAATCGCCAGAGATTCGACAATATAATCCTTGTCCGCAACCTCCAGCACCGGCAGACTCCCAAACGGATTGCGCGCCAGATGATCTGCACTCCTTTGCTCATTTTTGAGCGCGTTGACAAGGACCTGTTCGACACCCATCTCAGTCCCGGCGGCCGTTTTCTCGGCAATATACAGCATCACTTTCGTGGGGTTTGGTGCGGCAGGAACCATATAGAGTTTCATTGTGCCTCCTGTGGGCTCGGACTATAGCGCTCGCATGCCAAAGAGACAAAGGGAGGCTGGGGAGAGACTATTCACACCCGGATGTCTTCGACCGTGCTGCGGCGCAACTCTCGTCGCCGGGAAAGATCGTAGCGGCGGCCACGATGCAGGACAGCGCGATTGTCCCAGATCACCAAGTCGCCCGGACGCCAGGTATGGCGGTACACAAACCGACGTTGCGTCGCGTGCTCTAAGAGCTCGGCGAGCAGGAGCCGCCCTTCCGGGACGGGCCAGCCCACAATATGCGTGGCATGCGCCCCGATAAAGAGCGTCTTACGCTGGGAGCCCGGATGGGTACGGACGATAGGCCATGCCACAGTTGGGTATTTGGCCAGATCTTCCGGCGTGTACTGCTGGTCGCCGAGCTGGATACGCGAATGAAAGGCGGAGTGTTCGGCCACCAGCCCCTCGATCTCCGCCTTGAGCGTGTCCGGCAGCGCCTTGTAGGCTGCACGCATATCCGCGAACTCGGTTTCCCCTCCCGGCTCGGGCACAATGCAGGCCAGCAGCAGGGAATACTTGGCCGGCGGTTGCTTGAACGAGCTATCGCTGTGCCAGAGTTGGTTGGCCAGCATGGTAATCAGGCGCGGGTCGTCTCGCGCCAGAATCTGACTTTCAAGATCGACGTTGGAGATGTCGATCATTCCGGCCTCTTTGAACCGGCTCCGCCGCTGCAACACCTTGAGCAACCCCATATCAACGGGACCGAGGGTGCGGGTAAACGCCATCTGCCGGGATTCGTCCAGAACCTGGTCGCGGAAGACCAGCACGGCGAACTCATCCAGAGCCGCCTCAATCTCGGCTGCTAAATCTGCATCAATTGGCCGCCGCAGGTCCAGCCCCTGGACCTCGGCAACGAACACGGGATGCAATGGAGACAGGGTGAGGGTGTGCATGGGGTCTCCCTCCTGAGGCACGCATGGCCCTTCCAGGTTGAGTTCGGGTCCGCCTTTTACCCGATCAGGTCGAGTATGCCCGCCCGAGATCGATTTGGGAAGCGGTCCCGTAGGCCCCGAGCAGGGCGCTGTCGGCGTTGCCCCTACTGGACATCCGTGATGATAAAATTCTGACTATAGCTGCTGCCACGCCAAGATGGTCCTCACTCCCAGGCGCTGCCAGTCGGGCCACGCCTACCCGGCGGAACGCATTGATTCTTCCCGCCTCAGCGTTTACGATTCGGAGACGTTTTCCTGCGGTCGTCCGGTCTGTGAGTAGAACCGTTTCGTAAAGGAGTGCACCCATGGCAACGGCCAGTAAGATTGATGCCATCCCCCTGCCGCCCACGGAGGCAGCGTTCGACCCCATCACTTTCAGTGTGATCCGTAACCGCTTTGAAGCCATCGGTCAGGAGATGACCCTGGCCATGGAGCAGACGGCCTGGACCTCGGTCATTGCCCTGGCCCGCGACTACTCGTGCATGATCTACGACGCCCACTCTAGCGGGCCGCGTCAGGTCACCATGGCCGATTGCCTGCCTATCCACTGCAACAGCATTCGGACCCTGCTGATGGAAATTGTCTCCGTGTTTGGGGACGATATCCACGACGGCGACGTGTATATGTCGAACGATCCCTATCGAGGCAACACCCATATCCCGGACCTGGTGACGGCCCAGCCGGTCTTTGTGGACGGCAAGCAGGTGTTCTGGACCGTGGCGCGTGGCCATCAGCTCGATACCGGCGCTATCGAAGCGTCGAGTATCGTGCCCGCGGCCAAGACCATCTTCCAGGAGGGCATTGTCATTCCGCCGACCAAGCTGGTCGACCGCGGGGTCGAACGCCACGATATTGTCGAGCTGTATCTGGCCAACGTGCGCTATCGGGACGCCCTGCACGGCGACCTGCGCGCTCAACTCGGGGCCTGCGGTGTGGCCCGCAAGGGTCTGATCGAGCTGTGCGAGCAGTACGGTCGCGACGAGGTGGTGCGCTATAGCGACGGGCTCATGGACTACGCCGACCAGCGCGCGTCAGAGGAGTTCTGCTCGATTCCCGACGGCATCTACCACGGCGAGACCTGGACCGATACCGACGGCAATGGGGCGATCGATATTCCGATTCGGGCCACCATCACCAAGAAGGGCGCGGATATCCACGTCCACTACAGCGGGGGGCCACCGTCCACCGGCTCGTTCAACGCGACCTATGCGGTCATGATGGCGACTTCGACGATCCCGTTTCTATACTATATTGACTCCGACATTCCGCATAACCACGGTGTGCTGCAACACATCAGCGCCGACGCCGACGACAACACCATCTGCCTGGCCAAGTGGCCAGCCGCGGTGGCCGGGGCAACCCAGAATCCGGCCGACCCCATGCACGAGGTGATCAATATCGCCATGGCCGAGGCCATCCCCGAGCGCGTGCCCGCGGGCGGAGCGCACACCGCCCACGTCCCGAATTTTAACGGGGTTGATTCGAGAACCGGCAAGGAGTGGGGCTGCATGCTGTTCAACAGCGGCGGCGGCCAGGGCGCGGCAAAGGACGCCGATGGGTGGCCGGTCCTGTGCACCATCGCCGGCATGGGCGGGCTCACCTCGGCCTCGATCGAGCAGTTGGAGTTGCTGTATCCGATCCGCGTCGAGCAGAACGAGATTGAGACCGATGCCATAGGTATGGGCCAGTGGGTCGGCGGACCTGGACTGCGCACCCGCTATCGGCCGATTGCCGGTGACATGGAGTGTGTCGGCTTTGGTGAGGGCCTGAAGAACCCGCCGCACGGGGTGAACGGCGGTACCATGAGCCCAGGCGGCGGCATCTATATCGAGCACGCGGATGGCAGCCGGACGTTTACCTCCTCTGCGGGACAACTGCTGATTCGCGAAGGCGAAACCTGGAATGGGGTGTCCGCGGGCGGCGGCGGCTGGGGCAATCCGCTTGACCGCGACCCGGAACAGGTGCGCCGCGACCTGCGGGACGAGTGGATCAGCGAAGACACGGCCCGTAACGTGTTTGGCGTGGTGGTCAAGAACGATCTTGAGCGCAGCCTCGACGTTGCCGCGACCGAAAAGCTCCGGGTCGAACTGCGTAAGAACGAGCGCCCGATGATCGAGCCCACCACCCCGGCTGCCGGCACGTGGACGCAGCAGAATATGCGTTCCGGTGATCGCTATCTCGAAGCCCCGACCATCGCCCGGAACTTCAGCGCTCCGCCGCAGGAGACGTAGACATGGGGCATCGAGTCGGTATCGATATCGGCGGCACCTTCACCGATGTGGTCCTGCTGCGCGACGACGGCAGATTCCACGTCTACAAAGAAGACTCGACTCCCGACCAACCGCTGCTGGCGATTACGCGGGGTCTCGCCGGCATGGCCGAGGAAGCCGGAACCACGGTCGCAGAACTGCTGCGTGAGACGGAATTTCTGGTTCATGGCCAGACCATGGCGACCAACGCCCTGATCCAGCGCAACGGTCCGGTCATTGGCCTGCTGTGCACCCAGGGGCTCCGGGACATCATGTATCTGGGCCGGGGCGGGAAGCCCGAGCGGTTCAACATCCACCTCCAGAAGCCCGAGGACTTTATTCCGCGCTATTTGCGCCTGGGCATTCCCGAGCGTACTGGCGCGGACGGGTCCGAGGTCCTGCCGCTCGACGAAGAGGCGGTCCGCACCGCGGCCCAGCGACTCGGCGCCCATGGCGTCAAAGCGGTGGCGGTTGCCTATCTGTGGTCCATTGTCGATCCGAGCCACGAAAAACGAACCGCCGAGATCGTGCGCGAGGAGCTGCCCGGCGTCGATGTGCTGTGCTCTTCCGATGTCCTGCCGGAGATTCGCGAGTGGGAGCGCACCTCGGCAACCGTGCTGTCCGCTTATATCGCGCCTATTATCGGCGACTATCTGCGCGCCTTTGAGAAAGAGATGACGACCGGCGGCCTGCCCCACCCGCCCCAGATCATGCAGGTCAACGGCGGCTGTGCGTCCGTGCCGGACCTTTTGGCTCGACCTGTCAATGCAGTGGCCTCGGGCCCCGCGGCCGGGCCGGCCGCGGGTGCGCACTACGCCTCGGATACCAAAGCGCCCGACCGGCTGATCATTATCGACATGGGCGGGACCAGCTTCGATGTCTGCATGCTGCGCGACAGCGAACCCGTCATGTCGACCGATATCAAGGTCGCCCACCAGCCCATCGGGGTGAACGGGGTCGAAGTGCTGTCGATCGGCGCCGGCGGCGGCTCGATTGCCTGGCTCGACAGCGGCAAGGCGCTGCGGGTTGGGCCGCAGAGCGCGGGTTCCCAGCCGGGTCCGGCCTGTTACGGCCGGGGTGGCCGTGCGCCCGCGGTCACCGATGCCAACCTGGCCGTTGGGCGGATGTCGCCCGGTGCGTTTCTGGGCGGACGGCGTTCTCTCGACGAGAGCCTCGCGCAGCGGGCCATTGCCGAACATATTGCCACGCCGTTGGGGCTGTCCGTCCGCGAGGCCGCGGCCGGCATCCTGACCATCGTGAACTCGAATATGGCCTCGGCCATACGAGCGGTCTCGATTGAGCGCGGCATCGATCCTCGCGACTATGTCATGGTCGCGGGCGGCGGCGCGGGTGGCCTGCACGCGGCCGAACTGGCCCGCATGCTTGAGATCGGCGAGGTGCTGATTCCGCGCTCCGCGGGTGGGCTGTGCGCGTTCGGTATGGCGGTCACGCCGGTGCGGCACGACTATGTGCGCCTCCACCACTGCTATACGAATCAGTCAGGCGCCGCCACGGACATCGCCCGGGTGTTTGACGACTTGATCGCCGAGGGCGGCGCTCATCTTGAGGAGGAGGGCTTTCAGCCCGAAGAGGTTCGGTTTGCCCGACACCTGGAGGGACGCTATCCGGGCCAAGTCCATAACCTGACCGTACCGCTGCCCGAAGGACCGATTGACACGGGCCTCTTGCGGCGACTCGAAGCCGACTTTCATGACGAGCACGAGCGGCGATTTACCTATTCGATGCGCGACCAGCCCATCGAGTGCCTGCACTGGCGGATCGCCGCCACGGGCAACCGCTCCGCCCCCGAGGGGCGGCTGGCCACACAGGCCGCGGGTCGGCCACAACCAACCAGCCGACGCATGACCTATATGGCCGGGGTCAATGCCGAGGTGGAAACCGATATTTATCAGGGCGACGCGCTGGCGGCGGGTGACCAGCTCACCGGCCCGGCCATCGTTGAGTTCGCCACGACCACGGTGGTCGTCAACCCGGCTGACCGGCTGACCGTCCAGGCCGACGGCAGTTCTCTGCTGACGATTGCCCTCTAAAAAAGGAGATCATTCATGTCGGGTGTCATGATCGTGACGGGAGGAAGTCGCGGCATTGGAGCCGCTATTTCACGGCGGGCGGCGCGGGCCGGGTTTGACGTGTGCGTCAATTATGCGCGGGCCAAGGATCGGGCCGAAGAGGTGGTCCACGCCGTGACCCAGGCCGGGCAACGGGCGATTGCCGTGCAGGCTGATGTGGGAACGGAAGAGGGGGTTGTTGAGTTGTTTCGCCGGACCGATGCTGAACTTGGTCCGGTCACCGCCCTGGTGAATAATGCCGCGATCGACTATGAGACGGCGGTCGTCGACGCCAAGCTGGAGCGTATCCAGGGAGTTTATAACCTCAATATCTTCGGCGTGTTCGTAAGCGCCCGCGAGGCAATTAAACGCATGTCCACCAAACGTGGTGGTGCCGGAGGTGTGATCGTCAACGTCGGTTCCGTTTCCTCGCGGTACGGCGGGCTGCCGGGTGATGTGGTCTACGCCTCCAGTAAAGGCGCGCTTGATTCCTTTACCATGGGCCTGTCCAGGGAAGTCGGGCCCGAGGGAATTCGGGTTTGTTGCGTGCGGCCCGGAATTACCCGGACGGAAATTTTTGAAGCGAGTATCGGCATTGAGCGGGCCGAAGCCATTGCCAAAGCGCAGACGGTCCTGGGGCGCATTTGCGAGCCTGAAGAGGTGGCCAATCTGGTGGTGTGGATCTGTACGGATGAGGCCTCGTATGTCACTACGACGATCTACGATATTTCGGGCGGACGCTGAACAGGTCGCCCTGACGGCACGTGAATAAAGGAGAAACCAGCATGACCAGCGCCATACAGGACATACGGCAAGACGACGTGCAGATTGTCCCCACGCATCCCTTGGATCCGCTGAGCCAGAGCGAGATTGAGCGCGGGGTGGCCATACTGAAAAGCTCGGGCGAGCTGAGCGGCCAGCTCGCCTTCTCCAGCGTCAGCCTCGTGGAGCCGCCCAAAGATGAGGTCAAGACCTTTGCCCCAGGCGTGCCTTTTGCTCGGGTGCTCCGCTTTCTGGGGGTGGACGAGTATGCCAACGGCAGGCAGGCGGGCAGTTTTGCGGCGCGGGTCAATATCACGACGGGAGAACTGCTTGAGGTGCAGCGCCTCAGCAGCGGACAGGTGCCGTTTGGGGGACTGGACCTCATGCAATCGATCAAGCTCACCAAAGCCGACCCGGCCTGGCAGGCCGCGGTGAGACGGCGCGGCGTCGAGGACCTGCGCCGGGTGCAAATCGATATGTGGCCGGGCAGCGGTCCGCTCCCCGACGGCGTGAACCCGACCCATCGCCTGGCCCGGACGATTGCCTTTGTGCGTGAAGACAAAACCGACAACGGTTATGCCCGTCCGCTCCAGGGTCTGATTGCCCACGTGGACCTGACCGCGGGCCGGGTGGTCCATCTGGAAGACCACGGCGCGGTCGCCCTGCCACCGGAGAGCGGGCGGTACGAGGCCAGCCATCAGCCTTCACTGCGGACCGACCTGAAACCTCTTTCCATTACCCAGCCCGAGGGGCCGAGTTTCCGCGTCGATGGGTACGCGGTGGAATGGCAGAAATGGTCGTTCCGAGTCGGTATGCACCCCCAGCACGGCCTGGTTCTACACACGCTGAGTTATGACGATGCCGGGGAGCGGCGGTCCATTCTGTATCGGGCGTCGCTGGCGGACATGGTGGTACCCTATGGCGACCGCGACCCCATGCACACCTGGAAACACGTGCTTGATGCCAGCGAAGCGAGTGTGGGTAATCTGGCCAATTCGCTCACCCTGGGCTGCGACTGTCTGGGCGAAATCCATTACTTTGATATGCCCACGCTGCTGGCCGACGGGTCTGTCTATACGATCGAAAACGCCATCTGCATGCACGAAGAAGATTACGGCGTGCTGTGGAAGCACCGGGACCTGCTATCCGCGACCACGGAAGTTCGGCGCTCGCGACGTTTGGTGGTCAGCTCGTTCTTCACGGTCGGGAATTATGAGTATGGCTTCTTCTGGTATTTATACCTGGACGGGACGATTCAGATGGAGGTCAAGCTGACCGGTATCGTCGGTGTCAGCGCGGTTGAAACCGGGGCCGAGCAGCCCGAGTTCGCTCCGCTGATTGCGCCCAACCTGGCCTCCCCGATCCACCAGCATCTGTTCTGTTTCCGGCTCGATTTTGATGTGGACGGCGAGCACAACTCGGTCTACGAGGTCGATGTCGAACCCGCGCCGTACGGGCCGGACAATCCGCACGGGACGCAGTTCCGCGCGAAGACGACGCTCCTGGCATCCGAGGATGAGGCGCGGCGGGATATCAACCCGCGGACCAGTCGGAGTTGGAAAATCGTCAACCCGCAGCGGACAAACCGGCTGGGAGTGCCGGTCGGCTATAAGCTGCTTGCCGGTGCAACGCCGACGCTGTTTGCCCAGGCGGACTCCTATGTAGGGCAGCGGGCCGGGTTTGCCCAGCATAATCTGTGGGTCACCGCGTTTACGCCGGACGAGCTCAGCGCGGCCGGCGACATCACGCTCCAGAGCCCCGGCGGCGAGGGCCTGCTGCGCTATTCACGCGAGCGTAATATCGAGAACACCGATATCGTTGTCTGGCATACCTTTGGCCTCACCCATATTCCGCGACCCGAAGATTGGCCGGTCATGCCGGTCGAGTATGCCGGCTTCAGCCTGATGCCGGTGGGCTTTTTTGAACGCAGCCCCGCCCTGGACGTGCCGCCGAGTCCGCACGCATGCAAATAGAGTGAGTGTTGAGGTAACAAGGAGGCGGCATGATTTCACTGACCGTGAACGGAACGGAACACAGCGTTGATGTCAGCTCGGACATGCGGCTGCTGTGGGTTTTGCGCGATATCCTGGGGCTGACCGGGGCGAAATTCGGCTGTGGCATGTCCCTGTGTGGAGCCTGCACCGTCCATCTGGATGGTGAACCGGTGCGCTCGTGCGTCATACCGGTCTCCATTGCCGCGGGCAAGAAGATTACGACCATAGAAGGGCTCTCCACAGATGGCAGCCACCCCTTGCAGCAGGCGTGGATTGCGCATCAAGTGCCGCAGTGCGGGTATTGTCAGACCGGTATGATTATGTCAGCCGCGGCGCTGCTGAAGAAAAAGCCCCAGCCAACCGACGCTGATATCAACGAAGCCGTGACGAATATCTGCCGCTGCGGAACGTATACGCGTATTCGGGCCGCCATTCATACGGCCGCCAAAAAATCCGGTTCGAACAACGGGATGAAGGGATGAGGACGCACCGATGAAACAGATATCGAACATATCCCGGCGTTCGTTTTTGTTACGCTCGGCCGCGGTCGGGGGCGGACTACTCCTGGAAGTGACGCTTCCCAAGTCTTCTGTGGCCGAGGTGGAGCAGGCGAGTTCTCAAGCGGAAACCAGTCCCGAGGTGACCGCCTGGGTCCTGATTCGGCCGGATGACACCATCATCATTCGCGTCGCGCGGGTGGAAATGGGCCAGGGTAATTTTACCGGCCTGCCCATGCTGGTTGCCGAAGAGTTGGCCTGTGACTGGGGCAAGGTCCAGGCCGAGTATGCGTCAACGAGCGAGCATCTGCGGCGCAATCGGATTTTTCGTACCATGCTTACCGGCGGCAGCCGGTCGATCCGGGACAGCCAGGATTATCTGCGTACCGCCGGGGCTGCGGCCCGGCTGATGCTGACCACCGCGGCCGCGCGGCGCTGGGGCGTGCCGGTTACGGAATGTGTCGCCGCGCACAGCCTCATCACCCATACCCCAACCCAGCGACAATTCAGCTTTGGAGCAGTGGCGGCCGAGGCGGCCGCGCTCGACATCCCCGAAAATCCGCCGCTCAAAGACCCCGCGGACTGGACCCTTTTGGGCCAACCGGCCGCACGGTTTGACATCCCTGACAAGGTGACGGGCAAGACCGCGTTTGCGATTGATACCCGGTTGCCCGGCATGGTCTATGCCGCGATTGCCCAGTGTCCGGTGTTCGGCGGCAGCCTGAAAAGCGTGGACGCCAAAAAAATTGCCGACATGCGCGGGGTGGTCAAGGTCGTCCCCCTGGAAGACGCGGTCGTCGTCGTTGCCAAAGAGAGTTGGTGGAACGCGCAGCAGGCTATTCGCGCGCTGCCGATTGAGTGGGATTTCGGTGAGCACGCCCACGTCAGCAGCGACAGCATCCTGGAGTTTCTGCGCGAGGGCATACAACTCGAAAAAGCGCCGGTCTCACGCCAGGAGGGCGATATCGACAGCGCGTTTTCCAGCGCGGCCACAACGATCGAAGCCGACTATTATGCCCCCTATCTTGAGCACGCCACCATGGAACCGCAGAACTGTACGGCGCTGTATACGGACAAGCGGGTTGACGTCTGGGCGCCGGCTCAGAACAGCGAGGCCACCGCGGCCGTGACGGCTGAAACCGCAGACGTTCCGGTCAGTCGGGTCGAGGTCCACAAGGTCCATCTCGGGGGAGGATTCGGGCGGCGCGGGCTGCATATTGAGTTTGTGCGCCAGGCCGTCAGGATTGCCAAAACCATGCCCGGCACGCCGGTGCAATTGATCTGGTCCAGAGAAGAGGATATCCAGCACGGCCGCTATCGGCCGGTGGCCCTGGTCCGCATGAGAGCCGCGCTCAACGCGTCCGGGGAACCAACCGCCTGGACCGTGCGCCAGGCCGAACAGTCGATTTTCAGTGACGTCCGCCCCCATCTAATTCGGGACGGGGTTGATATCGTCGGTGTCCGGACTTTTGCCGATGCGCCGTATGCCTTTCCGAACATGCATATGGAATACGCCATGCGCAACACCCACGTACCGCCAGGGCCGTGGCGAGCGGTGGCGCATACCCATAATCCATTCTTTCGAGAGAGTTTTCTTGATGAGTTGGCCCATGCAGCCGGGCAGGACTCGTACCAGTTTCGGCGTACCCTCCTCCAGACCCCCCAGGCGTCGAAGGACTTGGCCATTCTGGACGCGGTCGCTGAGGCCGCCGGATGGGGCAGCCCTCTGCCGGAAGGCGTACACCGCGGGATTGCCGTGCAGGACTCCTACGGGAGCTATACTGCAGCGGTGATTGAGGCCTCGATCAGTGGCACGGGTGAGTTGACCATCCATCGCGTGGTTGTCGGTATTGATTGTGGGTATGTGGCCAATCCCGACTCGGTCCGAGCCCAGCTTGAAGGCAGCGTCGTCTACGGCCTAACCGCCGCTCTGTACGGGGAGATCACCATTAAGGGGGGCCGCGTTGAACAGTCAAATTTTCATGACTACCGGATGATGCGGATAGCCGAGATGCCCACGGTTGAGGTGCTCCTCAAGCCGACCGGCGGTTTTTGGGGCGGTGTGGGCGAGCCGGGCATGGCTCCGCTTGCACCAGCTCTGTGTAATGCCATCTTTGCGGCAACTGGCAAGCGCATTCGTTCGTTGCCGTTAAAGAATCATGATTTACGCCCGGCCTAATCGCCTGTCACGGCGACACCTGCTCGTTGGTCTGCTTGGCTCTCTGGGCTGCCTGCTCGTGCCGCTCGGGAAGGCGCGTTCGACATACGCTCTTCCCGAGAAGCTCGTGCCGCTCATTCGTGAGGCAACCGGAGGGGTGCTGCCCCAGGCTGGCCGCGTCTCACTGACCCTGCCAACCCTGGCCGAGAGTGGCCATTCCGTTCGGCTGCGGGTCCGGGTCGAGAGTCCCATGACGCCACAGGCCCATGTGAAGCGAATTCATATTTTCTCGGAAAAGAACCCCAGGCCGGTTATTGCCCGCTTCTCGCTGGGGCCGCGGGCCGGACGGGCCGAGGTCCACACCCGGATTCGACTGGCCGGCACCCAGCAGGTTGTTGCGGTTGCGGTCATGAACGACGGCACGGCCTGGATGGCCAGCGCGGAAGTCGTTGTCACGGCCGCAGCCTGTGTCGAGGGAAGCTGAGCGGACGGCATGCGACATGGCCAAGGCCAGAATCAAAGTCCCTGAGATTGTCAAGCGCGGAGCGGTCTTTGAGGTGCGTTTGCTCATCCGTCATCCCATGGAAACGGGCTTCCGGTACAACAACGTGGGCCAGAAGATTCCCAAAAACATCGTGCATACCGTCCGGTGCATGTACAACGGGGCGGAGGTTTTCCACGCGGAACTCTTTCCCGGCATTGCCGCCAATCCGTATTTCTCGTTTTTTACCACAGCCGAAGGGCCGGGTGAGTTGGAGTGTGTGTGGACAGACGACGCCGGCGTCACGACATCCGAGCGCATAGCGCTCACGGTCAGCGAATGAGACGGGCGCTTGTCCTGCACCATACGCAACAGCTCTTCATCCTGCTGGCAGGACTGCTGGCAGCCCCTGCCCTGGTGAGCGCAGCCCCAATCCCGGCACGCGGCGCGGCCTGGGCTCAGGCGTGTGCGGCCTGTCATGGCCCTGACGGGCAGAGTCAGGGGGCTATTCCTGCACTTGACAGGTTATCACCCGAGGACTTCAGAGCGGCCATGCAGGCGTTTCGGACCGAAGAGCGTCAGGGGACGGTCATGAATCAGATTGCCAAAGGGCTGAGTGAGACGGACGTTGAGGCAGTAACGACCTATTTCGCGACCATGCAGCCACGCAGACAGCAGTAGATGTCCTTTTTCACCCGCCGTCAATTCTTCAGCCTGGCCGGGAGCCTCCCTTTCGCTCGCCTGCTGACCGGCCGGGCACGGGCGAGCACACAGGCCAGAGTCGTCGTTGTCGGTGGTGGTTTTGGCGGGGCGGTCTGCGCAAAGTATCTACGCTTGGCTGACCCAAACCTTGAGGTCAGCTTGGTGACCCCACAGCCTCAGTTTATCACCTGTCCGTTTAGCAACGTGGCCCTGGTCGGTCTTCGCTCGCTCGCCTCATTGACTCATACCTACCAGAGGCTCCGGGAAGGCTATGGCGTACAGATTATCCAGGCCCAAGCCCAGGAGCTTGATCCGACCACGCAGAGAATCACTCTCAGTGATGGGCGCACCTTAGCCTATGACAAGCTTGTTTTATCCCCTGGTATCGAGCTGCGCTGGGACGCAATAGAGGGTTACGACGCTGAAGCCAGTACGGTGTTCCCGCACGCCTGGCAGGCCGGTTCGCAAACGCTGCTGCTGCGCCGCCAACTGGACGCTATGGAAGACGGCGGGCTAGTGGTGATCAGCGCGCCGGAGACGCCCTACCGCTGTCCGCCAGGACCGTATGAGCGGGCCAGCTTGATTGCCCACTATCTCAAAACCCACAAGCCAAAATCAAAAGTCTTATTGCTTGACGCCAAGGACAGCTTTACCAAGGACAGACTGTTTCTGGCCGCGTGGGAGCGGCTCTATCCAGGCCTGCTCGAATGGGTACCGGGGGCACAGGGCGGGCGGGTCATCCAGGTCGATACACGCACCGGCATCGTCCGCACCGAGTTTGACGAGTATAAGCCCGCGGTAGCCAACATCGTTGCACCGCAGCGCGCGGCGGCGATTGCACGGGCGGGCGACCTCGACACTGGTACGGGCTGGTGCCCCGTACACGGCAGCACATTCGAATCCCGCGTACAGGCCAACATTCATATTATTGGCGACGCGGCTATCGCCAACCCCATGCCCAAATCCGCCTTTAGCGCCAATAATCAGGCCAAGGTCTGCGCCGCGACCATTGTCGCCCGGCTCCGGGGTGAACCGCTTGCACAGCCGGCATTGATGAATACCTGTTACAGCCTGGTTGCGCCTGACTACGGCATCTCTATCAGTGCGGTGTATGCCGTTGAAAACGACACGATTCAGGTCGTCCCAGGGTCGAGTGGTACGAGTCCGCTTGACGCGCCGGAGACAACCCGCGCGCTCGAAGCGGCCTACGCCCGCTCGTGGTACGCTAATATTACAGCCGATACGTTTGGGTAAAAGTGACGCTACGATGTACGGAAGCTATTGGAAAGCTTTTGTCATTCAGGTGTGGATCGGCCTTCTTGTGCTGGGCGACCTCGACGCCCAGGGGAATCAGCAGTCCGACGGTCCGCAGACCCGGTATGAAGAGATTCCCACCCCCTTGACCGAGCAGCCCGGCGACGCGGAGCGAGGACGGCGCATTGTGCTCGACCGAGAGCGCGGCGATTGCGTGGTGTGTCATGCCCTGCCGCAAAGAGTAAACCTGCCTTCCAATAAGCAGGCAGATGTTGACAGGTTTACTCTTTTGCCCGAACGCCGCTTCCACGGCACGGTGGGGCTATCTTTGGACAATATCGGGAGTCGCTATACCGCCGCTGAGTTGCGCCTACGACTGCTAAACCCCAAAGCGTTGAACCCCCGCTCCATCATGCCGGCGTATCATACAGCGGCGGGTCTGCATTCCGTACTCAAAGCTTACCGGGGCAAGCCAATCCTCAGTGCACGGGAAATCGAAGATGTCGTGGCCTATCTCCTGACGCTTCGCTCTGATGCTCCACAGGCGACGGAGGCTGGCCAAACCCCGAGTAGTCCGCAGCCCGAGACTTCCCCGTACGGTATCGAAGGTCGTCGCTCCGGTTATACCTATCTGTCGGAGGAACACCGACAGCTACAGGATGATACGTTTGGCAATCCGGGGATGTTATGGGTCGAGCGTGGCCGTGAGTTATGGGACCGGACCCAAGGAGACAACCAACAGGCGTGTGCCAGTTGTCATGGAGACGCGGCAACAAGCATGCGCGGAGTACGAACGCGCTACCCGCAATTCGACCCCCGCACAGAGAAACTCATCAATCTGGAGCAACGGATTAACCGCTGTCGTACGGAGCAGCTCCGGGCCGAAGCCTACCCGTATGAATCCGAAGCCCTGTTGGCGCTCAGTGCCTTTGTGGGTTCTCAGTCACACGGGATGCCGCTGAGTGTGGACATCGAGGGACCGGCCGCACCGTTTTTCGAGGCGGGTAAAGCGTTCTTTATGCGCCGCCGCGGCCAACTCGACATGGCATGCAGTCATTGCCACGACGAGTATGCCGGGCAACGCCTGCGGGGTGAGGTCGTCAGCCAGGGACAGACCAACGGCTTCCCCGTCTATCGGCTGAGCTGGCAAACGCTGGGGTCGACGCACCGCATGTTTGCCTGGTGCAACACCGCCATCCGCGCTCAACCCCTGGCCCACGGGGCTGACGACTATGTGAATCTCGAATTGTATATGGCCTGGCGCGGCCGGGGCTTACCGGTAGAGACACCGGGGGTACGCCGGTGAAGGGGAGGAACTGAAAGCGTTTTCTCCTTCCTGCTACGCAACGCTCTCTTCCATGGAGTCGGCAGGGCGCCGGGTGAGCGGGTATTGCCGAATTCTCTTCAGTTCCTTGGCCTCTGAGCGCTGGGCATGGTACAGGTCCCAGCGGAGTTGAAGGTTAAGCCAGAAAGCGGCAGAAGTGCCAAAGAACTTCGCTAAGCGCAGAGCCGTTCCCGGACTTACGCCGCGTCGCCCTCGCACCAACTCGTTAATCCGCTGATATGGCACATGGAGCTTTGTCGCAAGCTCACGCTGGGTTAAGCCCATAGGGCGCAGGAATTCCTCCAGGAGCATTTCTCCCGGATGGGTTGGCGAGCGATGGGTTGGAATACGAACCATATTTTCTCCTCTTGATAGTCTTAATGGTAGTCAGTGATCTCGACCTGTACCGGTCCTATCTCTGTCCAAGTAAAGCAAATCCGGTACTGCGCATTTATGCGTATGCTATGCTGTCCCCTCCGGTCTCCTAAGAGCACCTCTAAATGATTGCTGGGGTCGACGCACCGCATGTTTGCCTAGTGCAATACCGCTATCCGCGCTCAACCCCTGACCCACGGGGCTGACGACTACGTCAATCTGGAATTATATCTGGCCTGGCGCGACCGGGGCTTGCCGGTAGAAACACCGGGCGTGCGACGGTGACGGCACGCTGTCGGATTACGTTCCGCCCATCTGCCCAACGTTCCTACACCTCTCCCCGTGGTACCGGGATGCCCGGAATCTTCACCCGCATCCTGCCCATCTCACCGAACGTGGTGATAAACAGGGTCTTCCGGTCATCGTCCCCGAAACACATATTGGTGACATGTTTGCCGCTACTCAGAATAGTCCCGAGATGCTTACCTGAGGAATCCATGAGCCAGATACCACCAGGGCCGGAGCAGTAGACGTTTCCCTGCACATCGACCTTCATCCCGTCGGGTA
>WTHD01000231.1:16095-20230 GCA_011523265.1 Candidatus Binatota bacterium | reverse complement strand
GTTTTACGGGCAGATCCTGCCCCAAGCGGCTGACCGCATTACGTGGAGCCTGTCGCTGTGCTTCCCCCCGGAGACCTTGGCAATGCCCGACTTCGAGCAACATCTGGCACACGCGGTCGAGGGGGTCGAGTTCATCAACTCACAGGATATGTGGGCGTGCGAGTCGGTCCAGCGCGGATTGGCCTCGCGTATGGCGCAGCCCGGACGCTACTGTCACCTCGAAGAATGTATCCATCAACTGGCGCAATACGTCATGGATAAAGTCCTGGACACCCGAGTCTGAAACAGACGCAGAAAAAAAGGAGGAGATATGGCCACAAAGGACATCAAGCTTGCCTATGGAATTGACGTGGACGCGGTCGGCGGCTGGCTGGGGTCGTACGGTGGCGAAGACTCGCCGGACGATATTTCGCGCGGTCTGTTTGCCGGCGAAATCGGCGTGCCGCGTTTGCTCAAGCTGTTTGAGAAGTATGGCATGAAGACGAGTTGGTTTATTCCCGGTCACTCGATCGAGACGTTTCCCGAGCAGACCCATATGATTGTCGAGGCCGGACACGAGATTGGCGCGCACGGCTACTCCCACGAAAATCCGATTGCCATGACACCCCAGCAGGAGGAAGACGTGCTGGTCAAAACCATCGGCCTGATCGAGGAAAAGTCGGGCAACCGTCCGTCCGGCTATGTGGCCCCCTGGTGGGAGTTCTCGAACGTAACCAACGAACTCCTGCTCAAACACGGCTTCCACTATGATCACAGTCTGATGCATAACGACTTCCACCCCTATTACGTCCGGGTCGGCGATACCTGGACCAATATCGACTATTCCAAGCCGGCGGCAGAGTGGATGAAGCCGCTCATGCGCGGTGAAGAAACCGACCTGGTCGAGATTCCGGCCAATTGGTATCTCGACGACCTGCCGCCCATGATGTTCATCAAAAAATCGCCCAATAGCCACGGCTTTGTGAATCCCCGCGACATCGAACAAATGTGGCGGGATCAGTTCGACTGGATCTACCGCGAGTATGACTACGCCGTCTTCACCATGACCATCCATCCGGACGTGAGCGGCCGCCCGCAGGTGCTGATGATGCACGAGCGCCTGATTGAATATTTCAACAGTCACGCCGGCGTGAGCTGGGCCACGTTTTCGGAGATCGCAGCGGACTTCGCCCAGCGGCAACCGCGTCAATAATACATTGGAGGAAGTATGCAGTTTGCAAAGCTTGGTAACACTGGAATGACCGTGTCGCGGCTGTGTCTCGGCTGTATGAGCTATGGTGGCGGTCCGCAGCCCGACTGGGCGATGCCGCGCGACTGGGCCCTGGGTCAGAACGACGCGCGCGAGCATTTCGTCGTGGCCCTGGAGGCCGGCATCAACTTCTTCGATACCGCCGATGTCTACTCGATCGGACTGAGTGAGGAGATCACCGGACACTGGCTGGGGGAGATGGCCTCACGCGATGATATTGTCGTTGCCACCAAAGTATGGGGCAAGATGGGGCCCGGGCCAAACCGTGGCGGGCTGAGCCGGAAGCATATTATTGAGGCGTGCGAGCATTCTCTGCGTCGTCTCAAGATGGATTATATCGACCTGTATCAGATCCACCGCTGGGATTTTTCCACGCCGATTGAAGAAACCCTGGAAGCCCTGGATAGCCTCGTGCGCGGTGGCAAGGTGCGCTATTTGGGTGCGAGCAGCATGGCGGCCTGGCAGTTTTCCAAGGCGCTCTATGAAGCCAAGGAACAGGGCTGGCACCGTTTCGTGACCATGCAGAACCACTACAATCTGATCTATCGGGAGGAAGAGCGGGAGATGAATCCGCTGTGTATCGACCAAGGCGTGGCGCTCATTCCGTGGAGTCCGCTGGCCCGAGGCTTCTTCGCCGGCAACCGTCAGCCCGAGGGCGGCACGGCACTGACCAAGCGTGCAGAAACCGACGCGTTTGCCCACAGGAATTATTTTCGTGAGAACGATTTCGTTGTTGCCGCGACAGTGGAAAAGGTCGCCGAACAGCGGGGTGTCACACCGACCCAGATTGCCTGTGCCTGGGTACTCCAGGCGCCGGGCGTCACAGCGCCCATCATCGGAGCCACGCAGATTCATCATCTGGAGGAGCTCTTTGCCGCCGTTGATATGGAACTGAGCGATGAGGAAGTCGCGACGCTCGAAGCGCCGTATCAGCCCCACCCCATCCTGGGGCATGAGCAGCCAAGCCCGGCCAAGATGGTGTAAGGAGGTGGCCCGTGCAACTGATCGATAAAGATGTGCCCGGTCCGAAGCGTGACTTTGTCGGCTATGGCCGCCGGCCGCCGCAGGCGGTCTGGCCGCATAACGCCAAGGTCGCGGTGAATTTGGTGGTGAATTATGAAGAGGGCTCCGAGTATGCAAAACCGGCCGGCGACGAGCGCAACGAAGGGCTGGCCGAGATCAACTATGCCCTTGATAAGAAATATCGGGATCTCGCGACCGAGTCCGTCTACGAATACGGCAGCCGGGCCGGAATCTGGCGGCTCATGCGTCTCTTTGACGAATATAAAATTCAGGTGACGTTTTTTGCCTGCGCGGTCGCCCTGGAACGGAATCCCGAAGTGGGCGAATGGATCGCCGAGAGTGGCCACGAGCCGTGCTCTCACGGCTGGCGCTGGAGTGAGCACTGGCGACTGAGTCGGGAAGAAGAGCAGCAGCACCTGCAGTGGGCTATCGAGTCGATTCAGAAGACGTGCGGCGAGCGTCCGCTGGGCTGGTACTGCCGTTACGGGCCGAGCGTTCATACCCGAGAACTCATCGTCGCCGAAGGCGGCTTTGTGTATGACGCGGACGCCTATAACGACGACCTGCCGTACTTCACCCAAGTCGGAGACAGCCGACATCTGATTGTGCCGTACTCCTTCACCTACAACGACGCGCGCTATGTTCTGCCCCAGGGCTATGGCAGCCCGGCGGATTTCTTTGAGTCGTGTAAGCGCGGCCTGGACGAACTCCGGGCCGAGGGTGAGGCCGGCTATCCCAAGATGATGTCCATTGGGCTCCATCCGCGTATCGCCGGTCAGGCCGGCCGGACATCGGGACTGCGCGAGTTTATCGAGTATGCGCAGGCTAAAGGTGATGTGTGGTTTACGCGGCGCATCGACATTGCGCGCTGGTGGCTCGAACATCACCAAGAGTTTCAGCGCTAAGGAGGGATCGAATGGACAACGAATGGATGGAAAAACTGGCGATCCAGGAACTCTTTGCCCGCTATGCCCACGCCATTGACGATCTCAATCCGGAAGCCTGGGTCGAATGCTTTACGCCGGACGGGGTCTTTCAGGTTGGCACGCGCGCCATGCGTGGCCAGACGGCCCTGCGTGGCTATGCCGATGTTCATATCGAAGAAATTCGCTGTCGGCACATGATGGCCAACTTTCTCTATGAGGTAAACGGAGACGAAGCTACAGGCCAGTGCAGTATGCTGGTAACGCTGGCAACTGCCGGCGGGTATAAGATCTTCGCCCAGGGCCGTTATGTTGATCGCTTGGTCAAACACGAGGGCGCATGGCGTATTGCACATAGAAAAGTCGAAACCGACCAGCTTGCTTCCAATCCTACCGGGATCACGAGTATTGCCGACCCCGACGTCGCCGCGTTGGTCCAAGCGCTGGTGGACGCGGCCCGAAAGCTGGGAGACCGGGTACAGGTGTAAACACCATCTTCAAAGGAGGGCGGTATGGATCTCGTGATTCGGAACGGCACGGTTGTGACGGCGAGTGATATTGCACAGGCCGATGTGGGCGTTGAAGGCGGTCAGATCAAACACATCGGTCAAGGGTTAGGACCGGCAGCAAAGGAAATTGATGCAAGCGGGAAATACCTCTTCCCCGGTGGCGTTGATGTCCACACCCATGTGGATATCGAACTCATGGGCTACCGCTCGGTTGATGATTTTTACTCCGGGAGCGTGGCCGCGGCGTGTGGCGGTGTGACCACCATCGTCGATTATGCCCTGCCCGAAGCGGGCCAGTCGATTCAGGGCAGCGTCGAAGCCTGGGAGGAGAAAGCCAAGGACAAATCCATTATCGACTACGGCATCCACCCGGTCATCCTGGAGCCGACCCCGCAGATTATTGATGAAATGGCTGACGCGATTGCTGAAGG
>WTHD01000231.1:0-15995 GCA_011523265.1 Candidatus Binatota bacterium | reverse complement strand
TCCTGGAGCCGACCCCGCAGATTATTGATGAAATGGCTGACGCGATTGCTGAAGGTCATACCAGCTTCAAGCTGTTTATGATCGGCATGGCTCGTTTTGACGAGTTGGCAGCCGACTACCTCAAGGTTATGGCCCAGGCCGGTAAGCATGGGGCGCTTACGAATGTTCATGCCGAAGATCAATGTTTAATCGGCTATCTGTGCGAACAAATGACGGCCGAAGGCAAGCTGGGACCCAAACATTTCCCCGACTCGCGGCCGCGCGAGGCCGAGGGCCTGGCGGTGCAACGCGCTATCAGTATGGCGAAATACGCGGAAGCCCCCATCTATTTGGTCCATCTATCGTGTGAGGAAGCCCTGGCTCCGATTCGTCAGGCCCGCGCCCACGGTCAGATCATCTACGGTGAAACACGGCCGCTCTATCTGCATCTCTCGCGCGAACGCTTTGAAGAACCGGACGCCGAACGCTATGTTGGCTGGCCGCCTCTCCGTGAGGCGTCCCAAATGCAGGTCATGTGGGACGGCTTGCGCAGCGATAATCTGCAAACCGTGGCCACCGACCACTGCGGCTGGAACCTGGCTCAGAAAAAAGCGGGTAAGACCGTAGACGAATTGCTACCCGGCATGTCCAACCTCGAAACCCTGATCCCGATGCTCTACTCCGAAGGGGTCGGCCAGGGGAAACTGTCGCTCAGCCGCTTTGTCGAAGTGAGCGCCACCAACCCGGCCAAGCTGTTTGGTCTCTATCCCCAAAAGGGTACGATCGCGGTGGGGTCGGACGCCGACATCGTGATCTTTGATACAAAGAAAGATGTCACCATCCGTCATCGTAATATGCACTCGCGGGCCGACTATGAGCTGTATGAAGGCTTTCAGGTGACGGGCTGGCCAACGCATACCCTCTCGCGGGGAGAGGTGATTGTGGAAAACGGGACGGTGTTAGGCAACGCGGGCAGAGGGCAACTGCTGAAAAGGAAACGCTTTGCGCCGTTGTAGGAAAGGAACGCCTCGCTGATTTTGTGACTACGATGTATGGGCGGCTCTTAAATGTAAACGGGGGGCGGATGGTTGCGTCTTGGCTTGCCCCGTCCCCCTCTCCCGCCAGGGGAGAGAGGGTAGGCAGTTACTACTTTGCGACCCGGCTCTCGGCCTGACCGTTCACGCTGACCTCGGCGCCCTCCTGGGCCAGGACCGCGGCGGCAGTATCTTCCACTGCCGTGCCTTTGAAAAAGTCCGGATTCGTTCCACCCAAGAACCGAATCGGATTATCGCAGGTGAAATCACGGAAGTTCTCAGGAGTCATCAGTCCGTCCTCAACGAACTCATAGGTTTCGGGCAGGACGTGGGCCATATTCGGAACATCAAAATGGCCGATGTCGGAACCGAACAGGGCGTGCAACTGGGCGTCAAACGGATTGCTCTTGCGGTTGAACGCCATGACATTCATCCGGTCGTCCGCCTCACAGCCAAAGTAGAAGTTCTTGGCAAACAAGTCCTTGATCTCCTCGGCTTTGGTGATGCCGCAGGCCGAGTAGTCATCCAGATTTTCAATACCGCCGGTATCGACCGAACCCTTGGGCGGCATGGCGGTATCAAGGGCGGCTTCCCGCCGGCGCAACGCCTCGACAATAGTAGAGTTGCCGTACTGCTCGGCGAGCTCCCGGAACAGCGTATGGTCGAGGTTGGCCGGATCAACTTCGGCCAGAGCGTCGAGATTGCGCTTCTCCCAGTGTTCGATCAGATCGACGTAGAGCTGACACGCCCAGCCGACCCCGCCTTCGAGAAAGGCGAACTTGAGCTCCGGGAAGCGCCGCGTCACGCCGCCTAAGAACAGGGCTTTACACACCGCCTCGTTGGCGGCCGCGAAATGACCAATGTGGTTATAGGTGAAATTGCTGGGCGACATGCGCATGGCAAAGCCGCGTCCGCCGGAATGAAAGGAGGGGGCGACTTTGAGCTCAACGCATTTGGCCCAGACCGGGTCGTAGTTATAGTCACTGTCAAGACCCAGGACATCCCGATACGCGACGAATTTTGCCGCATCGGGGTGAACCTCAAGCGCGGCCGGAACATCGCGCCGGATCAGGCTGCCCAGCATAACGACCTTCAAGCCGAGCTGCTTGACCGCGTGTTCCAGCTCGGCAACAGCCTCGTCCGGGGTGTGCATGGGAATCACCCCCGCGGGTGTCAGCCGGTCCGCATATTTGCCAAAATACTCGGCGCTAAAGGTATTGAAGGCGCGACAGGCCGCCTGGCGCTGCTCCGCGTCGGGAATCAGCGGCAGGCCGAGGCCGGCCGTAGGGTACATCACGCTGAAGTCGAAGCCAAATTCGTCCAGCCGTTCATACAAGAGCTGTGGCATGACCGCAGTAGCCCGGTCGCGCGTGTTCTTGGTCGGTAGCGCCCAGAATGCCTGCTGGCCGACCCCATTGGCCCGACGTTCGGCCACGGACATGGCCAGTTCCTTTTGAACCAGCTTGGGGAAAAAAGAGAATCCTTCGACGGCTTTATCGCCACCGATTTTTCGCATTTCCTCTCTGACCAATGGCCCGAATTCCAGCCAGTGTCCATCCGCGTCAATGATCGGATGATTCAACCGGGCGCGTACCTCTGATGTTGTTGCGTGTCCGTTGCTGCTCATTTTTCCCTCCTTAGCCGACTTTGTGCTCTCTGATAGACCGCCGGGCGGCCGTCCAACTGAGTATGAAGACAATAAAAAGTTTCTTGATGCTTTTCAATGCATAGTTTGCGCGTCTCCCTCCGACGCCTCAGCCACCAGAGACATACTCGTCAATTACCTTATGGGAGTGCCGGACCAGCACTTCCTCGTCGTTCAAATTGAAGTGTGTTCTGATTCCAGTCGCGAGCATGGACTGTGTTGCCTCAAGTGTGCTGCCATCCTCTAAGAGTGTATCACGCAATACACATCTGCTGACTTCCTGGCTGAAGCGCTGTCCGGCCCGTGTTGTGGGCGGGCAGTATAAACAGGCTTCCCAGAGGGTGCGGTTGGCCGTGAGCGGCCAGAAATGATGGGTGACATACGTCCCGGCAGAGACATCGACTGAAAAGTTGGGAAAGATCACATTCAGATCAAACGCCCACTGCGGACTGCGGGTCGGATTGACACCGCGCGGGAGCTGGTCTTCCATAATACGGCCTTGGGTGACGACCGAGCCAAAGCGATAGGCAAGGGATTCGACGGGCGAGGGTTGATAGCTGGGGTTGCCATACAGAGACATCATCCGATGGCGGGGGTAGAGTTTGATGGTCAAAGCGTGACTAAACGGATTATCCGGCCCGGAAAAGGTATCACCGATGGTTCGCCGGTGGAGGACCGGAACGTGGTAGATCTCCTGAAATGCATCCAGGGCGACTTTCCAGTTGCAGTTGACTTGAGTGGCGTACCGATAGCAGGTTGACATGTAATGAAAGGGATAGCCGCGTAGCTGCCGGCCAAACTCGCCCAGAAATTCGTCCAGCGTTTCGCGTGGGTGCGGATCAATATGGACGAAGAGAAACCCTTCCCAGATATCGAGTGTCACTGGCGTGAGGCCAAGCATGTCTTTATCAAGATCACAAAATCTGCCCTCATCCGGCACAAAGCTGAGCTGCCCATTCAGACCGTAGGACCAACCGTGGAACTTGCACGTCAACATCCGGCAGGTGCCTTGAGTGTCCCAGGCAAGCTTATTGCCGCGATGAGAACACATATTGTGAAAGGCACGAATCCGATTGTCTGTGCTCCGCACGACAAGGACGGATGTCTTACAAATAGCCAGCTCTTTGACAAAATAATCGCCAGCGTTGGGGATATCCTCTACGCGTCCAATATTCAGCCACACCCGACGAAACAAGTGCACCCGCTCTTGCTCAAAATAGGTTGGTGAGACACACGGCTCGATCGGGATGGGTTGCGTGCCGAGTGCGGCAGGGGTGTGCCGTGCGTGGTGCTTCTGCATACGGCTCTCTTCAATCCTCTCCTCAATTAACTCCGCATCGACTCCTGCTGACAACTCGGCTGCGTCGTTCCCTCCTTCTTCGTTGCGGTCGTGCCCTGTTGCTAGGCTGGAACGCCGGAAACGAGCGCATCGATTTGCGCTACTTCTTCTGCCGAGAGCTTCCAGTTTGTCGCAGCCGCATTCGCCCGCACCTGCGCCGGCGTCGTTGCTCCGGCTATCACCGAGGTGACGCACGGCTGAGCGGCGAGCCATGACATGGCGAGTTCAAGCAGAGTGTGGCCGCGCTGTCCGGCAAAGTCTTGCAGGATTTCAACCTTGGCAAAATTTTCCTCAGAGGCCATACGCTGCGTGAAGGGCAGAACGGCCAGCCGCGTTCCGGGCGCAAAGTCCTCACCGCGTCGATATTTGCCGGTCAGCATGCCGCTGGCTAAAGGAAAGTAGGGCAACTGGCCGAGTCCATGCCGCTCACAGGCTGGGATCGCATCTGCCTCAACCGTACGATTCAACAGGCTCCAGTCATTCTGCGCGGTGACAAAGTGGGAGAAATTGTGCGCTGTGGACTGTCTGACCGATTCATTCATCTGCTCAGCAGAAAAATTTGAATGTCCGATGGCACGTACTTTGCCCTGTCGGACCAGCGTGTCCAGCGTCTCAAGGGTCTCTTCAATTGGTGTGTTCGGGTCGGGATAGTGCATTTGATACAGGTCAATCCAGTCTGTTTGTAAGCGGCGCAGGCTGTCCTCGACACGGAGCCGAATATACTCGCCCGCTCCCCATCGTTCTCCTGATTTGGCCATCTTGGCGACACCGCCGAATTTTGTGGCCAGAACGATATCCTTGCGACGCGGACCCAACACTTTACCCAGGAACTCCTCAGACTGGCCTTTGCCGTACATGTCTGCGGTATCAAAGCAGGTAATGCCGACCTCCAGAGCCGTGTCGATCACGGCCCGGCTGGCTTCCAAATCAATCTTCATGCCAAAGTTATTACACCCAAGACCCACCACACTAGCCTGGATTCCCGATGCACCCAGCGGACGTGTTTCCATAGACGATTTCTCCTCAGAGCGGATTGGTTTTCTTCACACGGCAGCGGGGAACAGGCTATCCCAATCCACCGCACGCTGATACGCCGCCGCGACTCTCAGCAACTGGTCCTCGCGAAAATGCGGGGCGACCAGCATCAGGCCGATCGGCAGGCCGTCAACCTTGCCGCAGGGCACGCTGAGCGCGGGATGGCCGGTCAGATTAAATGGCCCCATGTTGCGGATGACCAGACCGAGGTCTAAGCCCAGTTGTCCTCCGAAAAGCGTATGCTCAATCGCTTTCTCGTAATTCTCGGGCTCACGATACCGTGGCGCCTTGATCGGAACTGTTGGCATGGCCAGGACATCTACCTGAGTAAAGACCTGATTATACTGTTTGATAAAAGTGGGTCGGACATTATGCGCCTTGGCGTGCAGCCGCCCGTGCGTAAAGCGGGTCAGGTAAGTGCCGAGGATCAAATGGAGTTTATAGTTCAGGGGGAGCTCGTGCCCGTGGCTGCGCTTAAAGCGGCCAAAGGTGGAGATGAACGAGCTGGGATAATAGGTCTTTGTGCCAGCGCCCCCCAGATTGGTGTCGAACATATGCTTGCCGCCTTCAAAGTAAATAGGCAGCAGGGCCAACGGGGCTTTGTCGTGCAGCGGAATGGAGACGCGCTCAAGCCGAGCGCCGGATTGTTCCAGGGTCGTGAGCGCGTCTAAGACGGTCTGATCAACCTCGGGCTCGCTGCCGGAAAAACCAAAGCCTTCGGATAAAATACCGATTCGGACGCCCTCGATATTCTGATTTAATACCTGGGTATAGCTCGGCAATTGGGCCGGCAGGGCGGCCTGCCTTGGATCATAGCCGTCCGCGCCCGCCACACACTCCAGGATGATAGCGATCTCTTCGACCGTCCGAGCCAGTGGCCCCACATAATCGATCGTCGGGTCCAGACCAAACACCCCAGTATGAGGAATCAACCCGTGTGTGGGCATCAGGCCCACCGTTCCCGACCAGGCCGCCGGCAGCCGGACCGACCCGCCTTGATCTCCGCCAAATGCCACGTCAACCAGACCCGCGGCGACCGCCGCACCGGACCCCGAAGAAGAACCACCCGTGACATGGGCCGTATTATGCGGGTTCAGTGGCCGTCCAAAGTCACCAACGCCACTGAGCCCTGGGCCGCCAAAGGAGAAGTCTTCCATATTCATTTTGCCCACGATGGTAGCTCCGGCGTCGAGCAGTCGCGTGACAAGCGGCGCGTCAAAGTCCGGGATATAGCCGTCCATGAAATGGCAGCCGAGCGTGAGGGGGATGCCGGCCACACTGATGTGGTCTTTCAGGCCTATGGTCTTGCCCGCGAGCGGGCCGTCCTTTGCGCCCTCGATCCGACATTTCCGAATGAAAACGTTCAGCGGGTCTTCTTCCGCCGTTGGCCGATAGCCGGGGTCTCGGTCGGTATAGCGGAGGGGGAGGCGCTGCTCCTCAATCCTCAACTCCTGAAAGGTTTCGAACGTGGCGATGTGCTCAAGCATACGAGCGTGCATGCCCTGCATCTCGGCCGGGGTGAGTTCCAAGCCGAGTTCTTGACTGTATTGGGCGATGTCTTGGATACCGAGTCGGGGCAGCATGATCAGCCCTCCTGTGCTGCAAAGTGAGGCAGGACTTCTTTGGCAAATAAGCGCATGGAATACTCCGCCCGACGTGGATCTATGCCGCCGATTTGCATCCACATGACCAGATGGGTCACGCCGGCTTCCTGCTGTGAGCGCGTAATCTCTTGAATCGCGTCCTCGGGCGTCCCGATGATGGGCGGCGCGCCAAAGAAGTGGAGTCCCTGGGCCGTGCCAAGTTCTTCGGCAGGCGGCAAGGGCTCGACGCCAAAATAGCCACCGGGAATCTGAAAATCCCCGGCCTCGTCGAGCTTTTGGGTATAGACGGCCATACGATGCCGCACGTGCGGCGCGCATTCTTCCCAGGCGCGTGCGCGCGTGTCGGACAGGTAGACCAATCGCAGCGCGGCTTTATGAAAATTCTTCGGATCATGACCGTGGCGGCGCAGACTGTCTTCGTACAGCCGCGTGGTATGGGCACTGCCCGCGCCCGCAAAGTGACAGCCGTAGCGGGCAACCCGGTCGATCGATTTCGGCGTCAGCCCGGCCACCCACAACGGAGGAGTAGTTTGCACCGGTCGGGGGCGGAGAGAAATGGGCCCAATCGTGAAATGCTTGCCGGTGTAGGCAAACTCCTCCTGGGTCCATAACCCGGTAATGATCGCCAGGCCGTCTTCCATCCGCGCCGGACGCTGGGAGCGAGGGATGTTATAGGCAGCGTATTCGTCCACCACATAGCCCTGGCCCAGACCCAAGTCGAAGCGGCCGTCCGATAGGGCATCCAGCGTTGCCGCTTCTTCCGCAACCTGAAGCGGATGGTAGAGCGGCAGGATGACGATATAGGTTCCGAGTCGAATGCGGCTGGTCCGGGTGGCCAGTGCGGCCAGCAGCGGAAACTGGGCCGGGAAGTAGTCGTCGCTGCCGTGGTGCTCTGCCGTCCAAACGTGGTCGTAGCCCAACTCTTCGGCCAGCACCGCCTGTCTGACCATACTCCGACAGAGCTGAGCCGATGAAACCTGCCAGGGCCGTGGGTTCTCAAATGCGAACAGCAGTCCGAAGTCCATCTCTCCCCCCTTGTGAGACGCATTGGGCAGTTGACCGTGCGCCCAAACCTTGTCCTCCCGAAGTGGGCGTGGTTTAACCGGAGGCAGAAGGGAGGCCGCTATGGCAACATTCGACGAGTACCGCAATCAGTATAAGCACGTTCAGATGGAGCGGCGCAACGGAATTCTGCAACTCACGCTCCACACGGATGGGAAAACCCTGCACTGGGGGGAAGGCCCGCACTCGGAGTTAGGAAAATGTTTCGACGATGTTGGCAGCGACCCGGAGAACAGAGCCGTCATTATTACCGGCACGGAGGATAAGTTCATTGCCCGTTACGCCCGGGAGGACCAATGGGAGATCACGCCCCAGCTGTGGGATCATATTTACTGGGATGCCAAAAAGCTCCTCATGAATCACCTGGACATTGAGGTGCCCATGATCGCCGCGGTCAACGGGCCGGCCACCATTCACGCCGAGCTGGCGGTGCTGTGCGATATCGTGTTGGCCTCAGACGACGCGGTGTTCCAGGATGCGCCGCATTTCCCCAACGGGATTGTACCGGGTGACGGCGTGCATATTGTCTGGCCGCTCCTTTTGGGCGCGAATCGAGGGCGCTACTTCCTGCTCACCGGTCAGAAACTCTCGGCTCAAGAAGCGCTGACGCTCGGGGTGGTCAATGAGGTCATGCCGCGTGAAAAACTGCTTGAGCGGGCCTGGGAGTTGGCGGAGATTGTCTCCAAACAGCCGCCGTTGACCGTTCGCTATGCCCGCGTCGCGCTGACCCAACAGCTCAAGAAGCTGATGCTCGACAATCTTGGCTACGGTTTAGCACTCGAAGGGTTGGGCGCGCAGGAATACTGGCCGGGCGGAAAGAAGAAGCGATAGAGCAGGGGAAACATTGCCCTAGTGGTCTGAATCCGCTGATGTACCGCTATCAGGAAACGCAACGCTACTTTGCCCAAGTAGCGGATGACATCAAGGACATTGCCGAGCAAGAACTCCGCACGCTCGGCGCCCGGGAGACCAGTCCGACGTACCGTGGAATGTATTTCACCGCCTCACCAAAGGCGCTCTATACCATTAATTTTTACGCCCGCCTGATTACCCGTGTGCTCGCTCCGCTCACGTCGTTCAGGTGTCACTCCGACCGCTATCTGTACAAAAAGGCGAGGGAGATCGAATGGCAGGATTTTCTCGATCCGTCACAAACCTTTGCCGTTTTTGCCACCGTGGCCAACAGTCGCCTGCGGCACTCGAAATTTGCCGCCCTCCGTCTGAAAGACGCGGTGGTTGACTCTTTTCGAGCCGCCACTGGTACGCGTCCGTCCATCGATACCAGACAGCCGGACGTCTGGATTAATCTGTACATTTATAATGATGAGGCCACGATCAGCCTGGATACGTCCGGCGGCTCGCTCCATCGCCGCGGCTATCGAAAAAAAAGCGTTCAGGCACCCCTGATCGAGACCTTGGCCGCGGCGATTATTCACCATACTGAATGGGATGGGCGCCGACCGCTGTACGACCCGTTCTGCGGCTCCGGCACCCTGCTGTGCGAGGCCTATATGTCGGCTGTACGGATGCCGGCGGGGCTGTTTCGTCAGCGATTTGGTTTTCAGTCCCTGCCCGACTTCGACACGAGACTCTGGCGGCAGGTGCAAGAAGCCGGGCAGGCTGCGCTGCGTCCTCCTCCTCAGGGTCTCATCTTTGGCAGCGATATTGATCCTGAAGCCGTTCACGTGGCGAGGGTCAACTGCGCCGCCTTTCCTGTCGGTCGTGCCATCACGGTCGAGCAACGCGATGCTTTTCAGATTCGTCGGATCGACAACGCGGTCATTGTGTGTAATCCGCCGTATGGCATCCGCATGGGCAAACAGGCCAATCTGGATGCTTTCTACACCCGCCTGGGCGATTTCCTCAAACAGCGCTGTCAAGGCTCGACGGCTTTCATTTATTGTGGAGACCGTCAGTACCTGAAGCGGATTGGCCTCAAACCGGCGTGGAAAAAACCGCTCGTCAACGGCGGCTTGGACGGACGTCTGGCAAAGTATGAACTGTATTAACTTCCTTACCGATGCGCTCCCTGAGCTGATGCGTGGACGATTTCGAGTATGACATGGTAGAGTAAACGCTACTCAACGAAGGAGGATACGACGATGCTGTCCCTGAGTGAATATGCAAAGTATGACGGCCTTGGGCTGGCCGAGCTGGTTGCGCGTAAAGAAGTCAGCGCCGAAGAACTGGTGGCCACTGCCGTCCAGGCCATTGAAAAGGTCAACCCGCAACTCAACGCCGTACTTCAGGTGCTGTCCGACCAGGCACAAGCCGAGATTCGGGCAGGGCTGCCGCAAGGTCCCTTCAGCGGCGTGCCGTTTCTGATCAAGGAACTCGTCCTGCACGCCAAGGGCGTCCGCCTCGATATGGGCTCACGGCTGGCTCAGGGCTATGTTGCCTCCGAGGATTCCGAGCTCATGGCGCGCTTTCGGCGTGCCGGGTTCGTGCTGACCGGAACAACCCAGACACCTGAGCTGGGCTATAACCCGACAACGGAGACCGTCCTGTTCGGGCCGGTCCACAACCCGTGGAAGGCCGGCCATAGTGCCGGCGGTTCGAGCGGCGGGTCCGGCGCGTCAGTCGCCGCCGGCGTCGTCCCGGTTGCCCATGCCAACGACGGCGGTGGCTCTATTCGTATTCCGGCCTCGTGCAACGGTCTGGTTGGTCTCAAGCCCTCGCGCGACCTGGTGCCTACCGGGCCCGACTATTCTGATCCGCTGTGTGGCCTGGCGTGTGAGTTTGTGGTTTCGCGCAGTGTCCGCGACTCCGCGACCCTGCTCGACATTGTGGCCGGGGCCGACGCCGGTGCGCCCGGCATCCCGGTCCCACCGGCCCGTCCCTACCGCGAGGAGGTGGGTGCCGCACCGGGGAAGCTGCGCATTGCCTGGACCACCACGCCCGCTTCGGGCGAAAAGGTTGACCCGGAATGCGAGCAAGCGGTCCATGATACCGTACGAATGCTGGAGGAACTCGGCCATACGGTGTACGAAGGCCGACCGGAGTATGGCTGGGAGGAGTTCCTTGAAGAGATTCACGTGATCTGGACTGCCTATAACGCCATGGCGGTTGAAGACTTGGCTGCGGAAATGGGACGTTCGCCGAGCCCGGATACGCTGGAAGCCGTGACGTTGGCCTGCTGGGAAGACGGCAAGAAGTATTCCGCAGTTGATCTGCTGAAATCCCTGGACTACGGGGGTCGTCTGTCCCGTATCGTCGGTCGCTTCTTTGAAGGCCTGGATGTTTTTGTGACGCCCACTATTGCCAAGCCGCCCGCGCCGCACGGAGAAGTGAACCAGAACCGGGCCGGTATGACGGCTATGGAGTGGACCCGCCAGGTCTTCTCCTACGTCCCCTTTACGCCGCTCTTTAATACGACCGGTCAGCCGGCGATTTCCCTGCCGTTGCACTGGAGTGCCGACGGCCTGCCGGTCGGTGTCCAGTTTGTTGGGCATTTCGGGGACGAAGCAGGACTGCTGCGCTTGGCCGCTCAGTTGGAAGAGGCAAAGCCGTGGGCGGACAAGCGTCCGCCGGTGCATGTGGCTACCTAGTCCCTGCGCGAGAGTGAGGCGAGGCCATAACCGTGCACCGGCGAGGAGTCCGCGCATGAGCGATACGCACCCGTCCCCCCACCTCATCCTGTGGGGTGCAGGAACAACCCGCACCATCCGGCCGCACTGGGTGCTGCACGAACTCGGTCTGGAGTATGAAAAACACCTGATTGGCTCGCGGACGGGAGAAACTCAGACCGCAGAGTTTCGCGCCCTCAACCCGCGGGGCAAGATTCCCGTGCTCCAGGATGGCGAACTGGTTTTGGCCGAGAGTGCCGCGATTATCAATTATCTGGTTGAAAACTATGGGTCGGAATCCGGGCTGGTCCCCCGTCCGGGCACTCCGCAGCGGGGACTGTACGATCAGTGGTGTTTTTTCATTATGACCGAGCTTGATGCCCACACCTTATACATTCTGCGGCGGCACGATGATCTCGCCTATCTGTACGGCGCCGCGCCGAATGCGGTGCAAGCCGCAAAAGAAGGTTTTGCGCGTCAGATTGCCGTTGTGGCGCAGGCCCTCCGTTCCGGCGGGCCGTATCTATTGGGGGCAAGCTTTACCTGTGCCGATATCCTGCTGACCACCTGTTTGACCTGGGCTCGTTACTGTAAAATTCCTTTAGCCAATGTGTTGATCGACTATGCCCGCCGTCTGACGGCTCGGCCGGCCTATCGTCAGGCGGCGGCAATTAACGGCGGACCCATGGTTGGACTGACATGAAAAATCCTGATTGGCTTGCGGGCCGCCGGCCCGCCTCCCTCTCACACATGGTAATTGACTCATGACACAACCGGTTCCGACAAAACGCCTGCTGCTTTTTCGGCATGCCAAGTCTGATTGGGGCACGGCGGCTGAGAATGATCATGCGCGCCCGCTGACAAAACGGGGGATCGCCGCGGCCCAGGCAATGGGGCGGATTCTGGCGGCTTCCGGCCAAATGCCGGACCGTGTCGTGACCTCGTCCGCGGTCCGGGCAAAAACGACGCTGGAGGTGGCCCGGGCGGCGGGCAAATGGAAGTGCCCGACGGAAATAAGCGATGCCCTGTATGCTACCGATGCGAGCGCGGTGCTGGAAGAAATACGCGCCCTCCCCAAGAGTGCGACGACGGTCCTATTCGTTGGTCATGAGCCGACCTGGTCGGAGTTGGCGAGCTTTCTGATCGGCGGGGGGAATCTCCGTTTTCCAACCGCGGCGCTGGCCCGCATCGACTTGGTCGTCCCCGGCTGGCATGCGGTGACCTTTGGCCGGGGAGAACTCGTCTGGCTCCTGCAGCCAAAGTTTTTCACCAAGGGGAAATTTCTATGAGAGCCACCGAAAACGGCAAATGAGTATGTTTGACCAGAGAGTGGAGAAGGGGAGGCGAACGCCACTCTAGAAGGAGGGATAATCATGATAAAAGGCATTCACCACACCGCTATTTCAACTGGGGATATTGAACGGGCGCTGCGCTTCTACAAAGACCTGCTCGGTTTTGAAGAACTCTTTGCGTTCGAGTGGAAAGTGGGATCGAAGTCGGTCGATCAAATTGTGGGACTCAAGGACTCTTCCTCAAAAGTCGTTATGCTCAAGGCCGGGAACGCCTGCGTGGAACTGTTCCAGTACGCCACACCAGAGCCCAAGCCCGGTGAGCCCAATCGTCCGGTGTGCGACCACGGGATTACCCACCTGTGTCTGCAAGTGGAAGATATTGACGGCGAATACGAACGGCTCAAGGCAGCGGGCATGACGTTCCACTGCGCGCCGCAGAAAGCCGGCAAGGGGCTGCGGGCGACATACGGACGTGATCCCGACGGCAATGTTGTCGAGCTGTTGGAAGTGGAAGACCCGGACGATAAGCTCTCGGTGGCGGCGTAGCAAGAGCATGCAATGCCCATATTTCTCAGGAGATGCATATGACACAGCAAACCCCCGACTCGAAAGAGCCCTATGTTGGTAAAGAGCTTGGCAGTGTCTCCTTCACTGTCACCGAAGCCGTCTTAAACGATTACTACGGCGGTCTGAACCTCTCGCGTCCGCAGACCGCTGCTGTCCCTACCATGATTGCCAGCGGACCGGACAACGCTTATTTCGCGCAGTCGTCGTTCAGCAATCATTTTGGTCATCTCTGGATGCGCCAGGAGTGGGAATTGTTCGCACCGCTGACGCCGGGCCGAACGTATACGGCAACCGCACAGATCACGGATATTTATCCGAAGCGCAATCGTTCGGTGGTGCGTTACGAGGTCGAGTTGCGCGCAGACTCCGGAGAACTGGCCCTGCGCACGCGACACCACCAGAGCTATCTGCTCGATCAGCACGACGGGCAGCTCACCTTTCGCGACCCCAAAGCCAAACAGGGGGCGCGGCGCTTCGTTGTCCCGGAGGGTGAACCGTTTGGGCCGCTCGAACGCGTCATCAGTCTGGAAATGTGCGACCGGTTTTTTCACGGTGACGCCAACTACCACACCAATCGTGAGGAATCAAAAAAGCTCGGTTTCGGCGATGTTGTTATCGGTGGGCGGATGACCATGGCCTATGCGGCCCATATTCTCGAAGAACGCTTTGGCGCTGCCTGGTGGACGAGCGGCCGGTTGGACACGAAATTTACAAACCCGGTGTGGCCCAATGAGACCGTTATTGCCCGTGGCGTCATGACCGGCCCACTCAAAGAGGAACCGGAACGGACCGGTGCTTTCGTGTGGCTGGCAAAACCGGACGAGACGGTCGTGCTGGTTGCAAACGCGAGCGTCAGGTCAATAGAGGAAGAACGCAAACGGGATAGCTGAGTCTCATGACAAACCCCCGCAAGTCCCCGCAATTTTTTACGCCGCCCGACAGCCCGTTTCAGGTGCCGTGCGACGGAACCTTCCTGGTGAAGGACGCGCCGACCGGCCCTGGGAAGAACGCACCCGGTACTGCCGAGTGCCGAAGGCAGCTTGAGCAGTTGACCGCTCGTCTCGACGAGCGGCAGCGCATTTTATATGCCCAGACCCAGTATGCGGTCCTGTGCATCTTCCAGGCCATGGATGCCGCGGGCAAAGACTCAACGATTCGGGCGGTCATGCGGGGGTTGAATCCGGCCGGGTTTCAGGTCTTCTCCTTCCAGGCTCCGTCAGTAGAAGAATACGCCCACGACTTCTTGTGGCGGGCGACGCTCCGCCTGCCGGAGCGTGGGCGGATCGGCATTTTTAACCGCAGCTATTACGAAGAGGTGCTGATTGCGCGGGTCCATCCCGAATTTCTGACCCGCCAGAACCTGCCCTGGCCCAAGGACCACGACAGCCTCTGGGAGTATCGCTTTGAGTCAATCCAGGACTATGAGAAGCACCTGGTTCGGAACGGCACGCTAGTGCTCAAGTTCTGGCTTAACGTCTCCAAGGCGGAACAACGCCGGCGCTTCCTGGATCGTCTGAAGAGACAGGAAAAACACTGGAAATTCTCGGAGGCCGATACGGCCGAGCGGGCCTATTGGGACACCTATATGCACGCCTACGAAGACTGTCTGAATAGGACGTCCACTCCGTGGGCGCCGTGGTATGCGATTCCTGCGGATAACAAACCCTATATGCGTCTGGCCGTAGCGCAGGTCCTGGCGCAGACCCTTGAGCAGCTGGACCTGCACTACCCAACCCTGACCCCGGAACAGAAGGCCGGTCTTGCCGCCAGCCGCAAGCGTCTCAAAAAGGAAAGTTAGCGCGGATTGTGCGGACGAGCCGCCTCTGCTCTCTCACGCCGACTGTCTGTCTCGGATTCCGCAGCCCCAGCCGTCTCGTTGGTGAGTGGAACCTCAATGCCCTTTCTTCCCAGGATAGTGAGTGAGTACGTACGGTTGCGAGTCGTTCCTCGCGCCATCAGGGGCCCTTCTTTGACAAGGCGACTGAGATGTTTGTTGACAGCTTGACGAGAGATTCCGAATTGGAAAGCTGTGGAACGGGTAATATGTTGGGAATTGGAATCAACGTGCTCCAGGATATAGCGGCGAACGAGTCGCCCCCGCTCTCGTATTCCTGTCATGGCCTTTGACGCTCTTCCTTACTTACAAGGATATCGTTTCATTTGGAAAATTCTGACCAGAAAGTTATCGGTTTCTTTGTCCTTTTCCAACTATACAGACTGCTTGCACCGAAAAGGGGCTATCCGAGAACACCTTTGCTGTCAATCCTCTTTCCAGCCGGTCTCCCCCACCTATATGAGAGGCTGATGTCTCGCATCTTCTCTGGTTGCACTTCCCCGGTTGGGGTGGCCTCCGTGGCCACCCCAACCGGGGACACAGTGGCGGGCAGGACGCCCGTTATTTCGGAGGATAGGGAGGATTTTGTCGTGTGTGGCTAGGCGTCGCCAGCGCGCATGGCTGCCCGAAGGGCTGTGGTGGCCGCTTCGTCAACCGTCCTCGTTACGATATCCACAACCACGCCATAGACGCTGCGCGCCTTCTCCACAGAGATATACTCGTCCAGCGTATCGTCGAGGACCTCTTGTGCCGGACGGTCGAGCGGGTTACCCCAGCCACCGCCGCCGGTGGTTTCAAACCAGAAAGTGTCGCCATAGGAGAGCTTGTGGCCGCGCAGCAAGGGGTTGAGCCACCGATTGTCCTCGGTCAGACCGCCGACAATGTCCTGCGTGCCATCCGCACGGAGGTGCCACAGCCGTTGGGGCGCACTCCGCTGTCCGCCGTTCACGCCTGGGGTGCCCTCGCGCGTACGGGCCGTTTCCCCGCTCATCGCGCCCTCGCAGAGAAAGCGGATTTTGAGATTGGACCCAACCCCGC
>WTHD01000513.1 GCA_011523265.1 Candidatus Binatota bacterium | reverse complement strand
ACCCGACCCAACTGAGACTTTTTATAGCTCCAGATTTTCTGGTCGGCTCCCATTTCACATGGTATGAGAGCAATATTCACGCATGACAAGATGGAAGGATTTTTGCGGCTGAACCGCATATACTTGTCATACGAGACGGGGCGGTCATAAGGACAGATACCATGAGTGACGGGCCTGCCATGCTGGAAGAATACGCACCGGAATCTCTCCTGACGATTGACGAATACGAGCCCTATATTGGCCAGGGACGGGTCGATGCGCTCAAGCGACTTGCCGCTCCCGTTGAGGGGAAAGGCTGGGCAAATATCAACTCGACCTTTGTGGGCGGTGGGGTGGCGGAGATGCTGCGGAGTGTGATTCCGCTGGCTTGTTCGCTTGGCGTCCACGCCCGCTGGTTCACCATCCAGGGCCATGAGGCGTTTTTTCACGTCACTAAGAAGTTTCACAACACGCTCCAGGGCGTGGACCAGCCGATTTCTCTTCAGGAGCTGTTTGAAACCTATTTGGATAATCTGGCCGCCCACGCTCAAAACGCCGCTATCGAATCTGATCTGATCGTTGTCCATGACCCTCAACCCGCAGCGCTGATTATGAGTGGCCTGCTCGTGGGCAATGTGCTGTGGCGGTGTCATATCGACACGTCAACTCCGAACCGGACGGTGTGGCGCTTCCTGGCGCCCTACCTCAACCAGTATGCGGGTGCGATCTTTACTATGCCCGAGTTTGTCGGACCGGGACTACAGATTCCCCAATACCAGATTACGCCGTGCATAGACCCGCGTGCGGAAAAAAATCAGCAGTATACCGAAACCCGGGCCAAAGAGGTGCTCACCCCACTGTTCCGGCAGCATGCGCTCGACCCGGACCGCCCGATTCTCGCTGCCATTTCACGCTACGATATCCATAAAAATCAGGCGTCTATCCTGAGCGCCTTCAAACGCCTGCGTCAGCACAAGACCTATGACCCGACCCCCTATCTCATCTTTCTGGGCAACACCGCAACCGACGATCCCGAAGGTGAGGCCATGCTGGAGCAACTGCAAGTACAGGCTGGCGCTGACCCTGATATTCGCTTCTGGGTCAATGTCGAAAACAACGATCAGGTCGTCGGTTCGCTGATGCATCTGGCCCGAGGCTTCGTCCATGTTTCAACCCGCGAAGGCTTTGGCCTGGTCGTGTCCGAGGCGTTGTGGCAAGGTACCCCGGTTATTGGCTCGCGTGTCGGAGGGATCGTACAGCAGGTTGTTGACGGGAAGACGGGCTATCTGGTCGAACCCTTGGACGTTGAGGCAATTGCGACGAAAATGGCTCGGATTCTCGATGAGCCGGAGCAAACGGCCCAACTCGGCCGGCAGGCCCAGGAACACGTGCGCCAAAACTTCCTGCTACCAGAACTGGTTCGGCGCTACCTGATCCTGCTCCGCTATTACACCGGAGTTGATCGAGACCACCCGACGTTTCGTCTGAACCCAACAAGCTATCGCGAGGTGCTGGCCAGCCTCCTGCCGACTGCGGCCCACGCGTAAACTTGAGTCTATTGAGTCTTTGGGTCGGTTGGGTCTAAAAGACACAACAGACACAAAGAACCCAACAGACACAAAGAATCCAACAGATGGAGACCATACTGATCACTGGCGGGGCAGGGTTTATCGGGAGTAATCTGGTTCGCCTCATCCTGGCTGAAACAGCGGCCTCTCTCGTTATCGTTGATAAGTTGACGTACGCCGGCAGTCTGAACAATCTTGAAGACGTCCTCCACAATCCGCGTGTGACCTTTTCCCAGACCGATATCGCCGAGCGGACGGCGGTGGCAGAATTATTCCGGACGTATAGACCCCAGGCCGTGGTGAACTGCGCCGCGGAGACCCATGTGGATCGCTCCATTGACGATCCCTGGCCGTTTGTTGAAACGAATTTGATAGGGACGTTTTATTTGCTGGAGGTGGCCCGAAAATATGCGGCTTCCCTGGACGCTCAGGGGCAGTTCCGACTTTTGCACGTCTCGACAGACGAGGTCTACGGCAGCCTCGGACCTGGGGGTAGCTTTTCCGAATCCAGCCCATACGCGCCGAATTCGCCGTATTCCGCCTCAAAGGCGAGCGCCGATCATTTTGCCCGAGCCTATTACGAGACGTATGGTCTGCACACGCTGATCACGAGTTGTTCCAATAATTATGGTCCATATCAGTTTCCGGAAAAACTCATTCCGCTGATGATTCTGAACGCCCTTGAAGGTAAACCTCTCCCAATCTATGGCGATGGACAACACGTCCGTGACTGGCTGCACGTTGAAGACCACTGTCGGGGCATCTTGCTTGCTTTGCGGCAGGGCAAGAGTGGTGAACAATATAATATCGGGGGGGGGAATGAGCGGACCAATCGTGCGGTTGTGGAGCAGGTCTGTACCATTCTTGAGGAACTGCTACCCGCCTCAAAAAATGCGGCGTTTAAGAAGCGAGGCATTACCGCCTACTCCGACCTGATGACCTTTGTGACCGATCGTCCTGGCCATGATAGACGCTATGCTATCGATACAACAAAAATCAGAACCCATCTCGGTTGGCGGCCACGCTATACGTTCGAGCACGGCCTGGCACAGACGGTCCGGTGGTATGTGGACAATCGACGGTGGTGCGAAGCTATTGAGGCGGACAGGTATAACCGAGAGCGTCTGGGATTAGGTGCTGCATCTCGGACAAAGGATAGATCATGAAAGGCATTATCCTCGCCGGTGGCTCCGGGACGCGGCTGTATCCCATTACCCGGGCAGTCAGTAAGCAGCTCATGCCCATCTACGATAAACCGATGATCTATTACCCGCTCTCCACCCTGATGCTGGCGGGGATTCGGCAGGTCCTGGTCATTACCACCCCGCATGAGCAGGAAGGCTTCCAGCGCCTCCTGAAAGACGGCCGGTGGCTTGGCATGGATATTCGCTATGCGACACAACCTCGCCCCGAGGGCATTGCCCAAGCCTTTCTGATTGGCCGTGATTTCATTGGCAGTGACGCGGTTGCGCTTGTTCTCGGTGATAACATCTTCTATGGCCACGGCTTTCCGGACTCTCTGCGTGTCGCGACTCAGCGGACCAGTGGGGCGACCATTTTTGCCTATCAAGTCCGCAATCCAGAACAGTACGGAGTCGTGGACTTCGACACCCAAGGACGAGCCATTGGTCTCGAAGAGAAACCAGCCAAACCGCGCTCGAGCTACGCGGTCACCGGCCTCTATTTCTATGACAATCAGATTGTCTCCATTGCCGCAGACCTCAGACCCTCCAACCGGGGCGAATTAGAAATCACGGATGTGAATCGGGCCTATCTCCGCCTGGGAGGCCTGCATGTGGAAAAACTCGGTCGAGGAATCGCCTGGTTGGATACCGGGACTCATGAGTCACTGCTCCACGCCTCGAATTTTATTCAAGCCCTGCAAGACCGGCAGGGCTTAATGGTGGCCTGCGTCGAAGAAATTGCTTATACCATGGGGTATATTTCTGAAACTGAAGTGGTCCAGCAGGCTAAAAGCATGAAAGGCAATGCCTACGGCCAATATCTCTTCCGTTTGGTTCAGAATGAATCATCATGAAGAGGGCAGTCGTGCGCTTTCTCCCGACCAGACTCCCAGGCGTGACTGTGGTTGAACCGGACGTGTCCCACGATGCGCGCGGTTTCTTCCTCGAAACCTACCACGCCCGTATCTATCAAGAGGGGGGGATCACGGCGACTTTTGTTCAGGATAACCATTCTCAATCATCGTACGGCACGCTCCGCGGGCTCCACGCCCAGATTCAGCACCCTCAAGGAAAGCTGATACGGGCCTTGGAGGGCAAAATTTTTGACGTGGCGGTGGATATTCGACGAGGATCAGCAACCTTTGCCCAATGGACCAGCGTTGTCCTCTCAGCAAAAAATTTTCGCCAGCTCTATATTCCGCCCGGTTTTGCCCACGGCTTTGCTGTCCTGAGTGAACGCGCTCAAATTGCCTATAAGTGTACGGATTTCTATGATCCAAATGATGAAATTTGCCTGGCCTGGAATGATCCAGACATTGGCGTTGAGTGGCCGCTGAAGACGCCACTGCTCTCAGCAAAGGACTCGGCCGCTCCATTCCTTCGAGACATTGAGGAATTCTTACCCCTAGTGCAGCCAGGGCCAGAAACGGACTGAAACAGCACGGACGAGAGCAGGGGCACGCGCTCCACTTCCCTCCCCTCCAAACGGACGAAACAAGGGGAGGCAACATCCGATAGATTTATTGATATATCCCTAGAAGCTTCCCCTCTTGTCACTGCCCTCTCTATCAGAGGTATGAGCCATGGGATATTTTGATGCCTGTCTGCTCGCCGTTTTGCAAGGCTTAACCGAGTTCCTGCCGGTTTCTTCTTCCGGTCACCTCGTTCTTGTCCAATATTTCTTTGGCGGTTCGGGGGAAATTGATCTCCTGTATAATATTGCCCTTCATGTTGCGACTGCGATCGCGCTCCTGACCTATTTCCGTC
>WTHD01000477.1 GCA_011523265.1 Candidatus Binatota bacterium | reverse complement strand
GGTTTCTGGAGGGGGCGCGGGAGCACGTTGACATCTTCTTCCAGCTTAACGAACTCGCCTGCATAGCGCGGACTGTCTTCGGTCCACAGCGCCTTCATCATCTCGATATATTCACGCGTGCGCTTACCGCGGCGCTGAAAGGGAACGCCCAGCAGATTGAACTCTTCTTCAAGCCAGCCCACCCCGGTGCCGAGAATGAAGCGCCCTCCGGACAAGACATCGATGGTGGCGACCCGCCGCGCCACATCAAAAGGGTGGCGGTAGGGGACAATCAGGACACTCAGACCGAGCCGAACCCTTTCGGTAATCCCCGCGAGAAAGGCGATGGTATCGAACGGGTCCAGCCATTCCATGCTGGTGTAAATATCGTAATTCGGTTTTCCGTCGTTATACTCCTCATACGGCCACGGCGAGGCAATGGTTTTGGGCAGGACAATATGATCACCGATAAGGAGCGAGTCGCAGCCTTCCTCCTCGGCAATACGGGCAACATCCATGAGGACCTTCCGGTCACACACCGAAGCGCCGCCGGCTAAGTGCAAGCCGTATTTCATGAATCCCCTCCTTTAGGCATCAATAGAGAATAAAACTGCCCACGTCGTAGCGAAAAGATGCGTATCACGCAAGGGAGAATGCCCGGAAACGGCTGTGGCCTTGCCTCTCTAGATACCTTTCCCGGCATAGTATTGCTTGACAGCCTGAAAGAGTTACTTCACAGTTATTTTATTGTGGACGAGCAATGTAAGCCGATGAGACGAAATGCAAGAACAGCCCCGCACCAACGGAGCCCGTGGCTCTGGAGTTGTGGCCTGATCCTCGCTGCTTGCTGTGCTTTTCTGCTTTCGGCTTGCTCCTCCTCCAGTCCACTTGATCGATTGAAATCCCAGCTCGCCTCCGCGCCGGAATACGCCATCATTCTGAGTGATATGCGCGAAGAGGGAACGTTTTTCTCTTCGTATTTTCACCAATACCAAGTGGTCCAAGGAGATAACTCCTGGACCACTGACTGGTTACAAGTCCCGGAGTCCGTTTATCGCGCCAATGAGAATTTTCTCGGTATGACGCTCGCCTCCAAAACCCCTGGGGGCGAGAACAATGTCCCCCATCCGCCCGGCTATGATTACGTTGGCAATCCGCGCTACGGCTCGTGGCAGACCAATAGCAGCGGCATGTCGTTCTGGGCGTTTTACGGTCAATACGCGCTCATGCGCGACCTCCTCGGGATGGGACGGGGGTCCATTTTCCGGAACGACTATGATTCCTATCAACGCTCGCGCTCGGAGCGACGGCCGTACTATGGCCGGACGGGAAGAGAATACGGGACGCGGGGCACGGTCACCCAGCAGCAGAAACCGTCTTTTTTCGCCCGCCGCCGCGCCCGGGATGTCGCGCAACGACAACGTTTCCAGCAAAAATTCAACAACCGCTTTGGGCGGAGCAGCGTTCCGACGCGCTCGCGCGGCTTTGGCTTTGGCAAATAAGCACAAGAGGTAGGTCATGACCCTCGACACTGCGATTCTGGCCAGCATCTATCTCCTGTCTGCCTATATCTTGTTCTGGTTGGGGAAGCGCGTCTTTGATTTTTTGCACCGCGATTTTCGCGTTCGCGAGGAATTGGTTGAGCGGAAAAACCCGGCCCTGGCGCTGGCCCTTGTAGGCTATTATCTCGGCGTCGTGTTTGCCATTGGCGGAGCTATTGTCGGTCCGTCGAGCGGCTTGGTCGACGATGTGCTCGATCTGTTTCTGTACGGTATATTAGCCATCATCCTGCTGAACATCTCAACGCTGGTCAGCGACCGCTTGATTCTCTTTCAGTTCAGCAACACCAAGGAGATCATTCAAGATCAAAATGCTGGAACGGGCATTACCGCTGGGGGTGTGTACGCGGCCACCGGGCTGATTTTGTTCGGCGCCATTTCCGGTGAAGGCGGCACGGTCTGGACGGCGATCGGCTTCTGGGGGCTGGGTCAATTGGCCCTGATTCTGACCGGGCTCGTGTACGAGTGGATCACGCCGTACAGCATTCATGACGAGATCGAAAAGGATAATGTTGCCGTTGGTGTCAGCTTTGCCGGCGCGCTGCTGAGCATGGGCAATATCCTGCGCTATGCGGTGAGTGGCGATTTTTATGCCTGGCAGGACAATCTGATGACCTTTTGCTCCCTGGCCGTGGTCGGCCTGGTCGCGCTGCCGATTATCCGCTGGGCGACGGACAAAGTGCTCTTACCGGGAACGACCATTACGGCCGAGCTGGTTGAGCATGAACAGCCGAATCTCGGGGCTGCCTACATCGAGATGTTCTCCTATATTGGTGCGTCTTTCCTCATCACTTGGTGTCTCTAGTCTGCTGAAGCTGTGCCTGTTTGCCACAGGCTGTGCCGGCATAGTCGCCGAGTTCGTGCTGTGCACGCTTGCGACTTATTTCCTTGGCAACGCGGTGTTGCAGTGGACGCTGATGATGTCCTTCATGCTGTTTGCCATGGGCCTGGGCAGTCATCTGAGCCGCTATTGCAGTGCGCATCTACTGGATACCTTTACCGTTCTTGAGTTCGCGCTGTCCCTGTTGTGTGGCTGCGCTGCAGCCGCAGCCTATGTCCTATCTCCGTTTCTCAATAATGTGGGCGTGGTGATTTATCCGCTCGGCATTGCTATCGGCCTGTTGATCGGTATGGAGATTCCGCTCATTACGCGGGTCAATGCCGCCCATGAAGAGCTCCGGGTCAACATTTCTTCCGTGCTGGAGAAGGATTATTATGGAGCGCTTATTGGGGGGCTGTTCTTTGCTTTTGTGGCCCTGCCGTATTTCGGATTGACCTATGCTCCGATAGCGCTTGGCGCGGTGAACTTCGGAGTTGCCTCGCTCCTGTTGTTTCGCTTTCGGTCTTTGCTGAGCGCCCCGCGACTGCTGAGCGGCCTCTGGGCCGGGGTTGGCGCCGGGCTTATCGGGCTGTTTGTCCTGGCGGAACCCATCCTCCTGTTTGGCGAGCAGGCCCTGTATAAAGATACGGTTATCCTGGTCAGGCAAACGCCCTATCAGCGGCTGGTGGTGACGCGCTGGCGGAATGATTACTGGCTCTATATTAACGGCAACCAGCAGTTCAGCAGCTACGATGAAGAGCGCTACCACGAACCGCTCGTCCATCCGGCTATGGCTTTGGCCGGCAATCGCGCAGAGGTGCTCATTCTCGGCGGGGGTGATGGGTTGGCGTTACGGGAAGTGCTCAAATACTCCCAAGTCCAAGCCGTGACTCTGGTTGATCTCGACCCGGAGATGACGAGCCTGGCCGCTACTCATCCGGTCTTCTTGCAACTCAACTCGCACGCCTTCGCCGACCCTCGGGTGTCGGTTGTTAATGCCGATGCCTTTTCCTTTCTCCAGGACTCGCCGCATTTATTCGACGTGATTATTATTGACTTGCCCGACCCGAACTCCGCGGAACTGGCACGGCTGTATTCGCTCAACTTCTATGGGCTGTGCAAGAAGCATCTCAAACGGGGCGGCACCCTGGTCACGCAGGCGACCAGCCCGTTTTTCAGCCGTCAGGCTTTTGTGTGTATTCAGAAAACGATAGCGGAAGCCGGCTTCAGCGTTTTGCCCTACCACAACCATATCCCGACGTTAGGCGAGTGGGGCTTCGTGCTAGGGGTGGATGCCGAACTGCTTGAATCTGCGACCCTGAAGAAAACCGTACAAGGGTTGTCCTTCCAAGAGGTTGAGACGCGCTTTCTCAACCAGGAGGCAATGATTGCCATGGTGCATTTTGGGAAGGGTGTTTTTCGGGACACCGAGGAGATCGAGGCGAATCGGGAGAGTAGGCCCGTTTTACAGTCGTATTATCAGCAGGGCAGGTGGGAGGTGTATTAGGGCGTAATCTACGATTGTTCCCGTGGCAGAATATGGGAGAACTCGTACTCGTTGACGTATTTGCCGACGGAGGCTTCAAATTCGTCTTCGTCCCACTGTTCGATGGTCAGGGTGTGGTCTTCCGACGCGTCGGTATAATCCCAATAGATCATCTCATCGCCGGCAACCCGGCCGTTGGGATGATAATAGCCGGCCCCACTTTCGGCTAACCGAAAACGTATGCCTTGATATTCGATTTCCTCAGGCGGATCGTCATGCTGCTTAATATGCGCCCGAACACCTTGACCCAGGGCTGAAAAATCTATTTTGCGAGAGATATTCCATTCGACGCCATCGTCCTCTTCGCGCTCGAGGAAGAGCGCATCGTCCCCGGCGTCGAGTTCCCACTCCTGTGTCTTGGTGTCGTCAAAGGTATAGTTATTCTGACTTTTGACCTGCCAGGTCTTGAGGTCATAGTCGACCAGATAGCCGACTTTCAGGTTTGAGAGGGTGAGATCACTGAGCGGGTCGAAGTCCGCTTGCTCGTCTTTTTTGCCAAAGAGTTTCTTCCAGAGAGACATATGTTCACCCGAAAAATCCCTTCCCCCTCCCAGGAACCATCGCTCGCCGAACGTGGGGGACGGCCGGGCCGAGGA
>WTHD01000014.1 GCA_011523265.1 Candidatus Binatota bacterium | reverse complement strand
AACACAACAACAGGGAAAACACTGACACCAGCACCCGAATGCCTTCGGACTGATAACGGTCACCGAGGTACTCGGGGATGGAGCGGTTGCCGAACTTATGGCCGGAGCTGGTAATCAGACGCATGGTCAGCAACATGCCCAAACCGAGGCCGACCGGGGTCAGAAAGACGGTCCACATGGTGGTCAGCCCCCAGGTGTAGCTCAGCCCCGGCATACCCAGGAAGGTGGCCCCGCTCACAGTGGTGGCCGAAAACGCCAGGGCCAGAAACAGAGGTCCGTACGCGCCACGCGCCGTAGCAAAGTCATCGGCGTGTTTAACCCGCCGCTGGGCCAACACCCCGATGGTTATCATGCCGCCGATATAGATGACGAGGAAAAGCCACGACCAGCTAATGAGCGTCATGAGCAGGTTTCCTTATTCGTCCAAAGGGAAGTATGGGGGACCGCCGCCGTTGTCCGCTCTTAATGATCTACCCCTGGCGATCGGCCGTCATCCGCAGGACGACCCGTAGGTGTTGGTATTTCCACTCCCCGTTGACCTTTACGTAGTCGTCGTCATAGCGCAGGGCCAGCCATTTCTCATCGTCGTTTTCGGCATACGTCCACGGACCCATGATATACCAGACGCCGGTGGCGCGGTCTCCGTTGACCTCGATGATGGGGTTCATAATGTTATGCTGAGAAAAGCTGAACATGTTTTGGAATTTCTGGAATAAATCGCGAATAGCCACATGGCCCTCGGCCTTACCGAAATCCGGACTCTCCCAGATGGCATCTTCGGCAAAGACCGACGCGACTCTGTCGGGGTTGTGCATATCGTCGCAGATTTCGCAGTAGCGGGCCTTGAGCTGTTTTATCGCCTCAATGTCTTCGAGCCGGGTGATGCGCTGTTCCAGTTCCGACATGGCCATACTAAACCCTCCTTCTTGGCTGAACTCTTGATGTCATTCTTACTACACGGTTCGCTGACTAGGCGGCAATGCCTTTCGGTTTATGACGCATAGATCGTAAGAATGACAACTATTGTATCCCTAGCGGATCGCGACAGGATGGACGGGGCTCTGCACCGCCCCGACCAGGCGTGGTGCAGCGAGCATGAAGAAAAACTCGTAGGCTTGATCCGCAGCCAACTCGGCGGTCTTGATATTTTCCAGAATATACACGCCCCGTTTCGTCAAGAGCAAATCGTGAACGGGCAGGAAGTGGTCCGGTAGCGTGTCGTTGGTGGGCCAGCCTTCGATGGTCCAGGTATCCGCACCAACGGCCACAACGTCTTGGTCGGCAAGCCAGGCCGCGCCGTCCAGGCCAATCCCGGGTGGTTTGGCCAGAAAGCGCTCCCCGTCCTCGTCGGCGACGCTGAGCCAGCCGGTGTGCAACAGGACAACATCGCCTGTGCGGATCTCCGTGCCCTGACGCTGGGCCGCCGTCCGCAGCTCGGCGCTCTCAAAGACGGTCCGCTCGGGCAGTTGGGCTACGCCCGTGGCAGCGGCCATGTCGAGCAGGACACCCCGCCCGACGATGGGCGGCAAGGTATGGATACCGTATTGGATTGCGCCATCCGGACGGATGACCTCCTCGGTCGGGACACCGTTGTAATGCCTGCCGTCAGCACCGACATGGGCAAAGCCGTCGATCTGGGTGCCAACGCCCAGCCAGGAGATGACCAGGTCGTCAAAGCCCTGGAGCTTGTTGGCCCCGACGGTCGGGCTGTCTCCGACAAAAATCCTATCGGTGCGGATTTGGTAATTGCGAGGACCAAAGGCCGGGGTTTTCGGGCCGGTCGGCATGGCGAGCGAATAGACCTTGCCCGTTGTGATCAGACCGGCCGCCTCAACCACGGCCTGCGCCGACAGATTGTTGATCGCTCCCAGCCGGTCCTCCGCGCCATACTTCGACGGAAACCAGTCCGCCGCATAGGCCGGGCTCAGCCCCAGCACGACCACTACGAATGCCAGGATGCTCATATCTGCTCCTTCCCTGCCGAGCAGCGCCGCTCAGTCGCCTCACCAACTGAACTACCCCACTCAACCCCTCCTGCATAGTGGGAACTGCTGCGCGAGGAGATATGCAAACCGACTCGCTATCAGTAGGGAAGCTCAGGAGCGGACCTTGAGCTATTTTATCGCTTCAATGTCTTCGAGCCGGGTGATGCGCTGCTCCAGTTCCGACATGGCCATACCAAACCCTCCTTTATGATCGGACCTTTGATGTCATCCTTTACAGTCTGCACATCATGGCTCGGTAGTTCGCTTCGAATCTTCCGGGGAGCGCACTCATCGAGCAGAACGCGCATGAACACCTGCCGGCAACTGCCCCTCCTGCTCTAAGACTGCCACTGCCTGAGCGCGTGTTACCGTAGGAAAATCGTCAAGAAAGTCATCCAGGGTATGTCCCCCAGCGAAGTAATCCAGTAGCGCCTTCACCGGAACCCGTGTCCCTATAAAGACAGGAGTTCCACCGAGAATGTCAGGATCACTGTGCACGGCAACGCTGTGATCTTTCATATGGCTGCCTTTCTTGCGCAGTGTGGCACCAAAACCTGGGTGAGCCTAACTGAATCCGCGTCCGTCCCCTCCCTGGACTCCCGCGTGCGCGTGAGTGACACGGCATGGCATCCGCCCTTTTCTCATTTGCATCACACGTCCTTTAGGAGTGCGGGCGGCGGCCAAGATGGCCGCCCTCTCAGGAGGGGAGTTGCTGTCAGCCCGCCAGGGCGAAGGCAGGAGCCATGGGAAACTGAACCACGACCAAGAAACCGACAATACTCCCTAGGCGTCTGTCCTCAGTTTACGCGCTTAAAAGCTCGGCTTGGTCGAAAATGGAGTCAATTGGAGTTCGTGCGTCCAACAGGATTTGTCTTGGGTGTGTAGATAATAGTACGCCTCAGCAATCTGAACGGGGTCCATCACCACTTCGGGCCGCTGCTGGGCTATCGGCAGGGCGCGGGTGCCTGGAGAGTCGATGAGGCCGTCTATCACGACGTTGGCCACGTGTATGCCATGCTCGGAATATTCCTCCGTCAGCACCTGTGCCAGCGTGCGCATCATCACTCTCGGATAGTATAACGACTGTCCTGTCAGTCGCTTTCGTCCACGCAAGGACGCCGCGTTATTGGAAATGAAGAAGGAGCCGGCGCCTCGTTCTCGCATGGAAGGCAGCACCTCCTTGGCGACTAAGAACGGTCCTCGGCTGGAGATGTGCTGCGCGGTGTCAAAGAGTTCGACCGGGATGTGTTCAAGCAATTCTTTCTCAGGCGGCAGGTCACGCCCCTCCAGGTAGCCCGCGTTGAAGATCAAGACATTCGGGTCACCGGCTTGCTCCCGAATCTGGGCGAACGCCTGCGATATGGAGTCGTGCGACACGAGGTCCAGCTCGACAATCATGCCTTCGCCACCTTGCTCTTGGATTACCTGCTCCAACCCAGACGCATTGGCGGCATTCCGGGTCGTCAACACGACGAAGAAGCCTTCTTTGGCAAACTTTTGAGCCACGGCACCGCCGATGCCCCAGCGCGCACCGACGGGTATATCGCTGTCGTCGATCACCTTACCGTGTGCGAGTTTGGTATTGCGGCCGTCTGACTGCCACTTGGATGTTGCTCCCACCACGACGGCGACCGGTTTACGGGTAGAGTTCATATCGGATTCCTTTGCTCTTTTTGCAAGTCCCCCAAGCGTAAGGAAAAAGAGCCACATTCACAACGGCAAACAGAATTAAGTGACACACTCCCACATTACGATATCTAGTTGCCGGGGCCTGTCATGGACAGCCGGCCGCTTGATGTGCGGATTGCAAAATTCAGAGAAGTTCATGATTGCGCTTGAAGGGCGTCGCGGTCCGGCGTAATTCGCTTCACCTTGATCTGGTCCGCCTTCTTCATCGCCTGGGCCAATTCGTAGGCCGATTGAAGCCGGTACCAGGTCTCGGCGCCGCCACCGAACGCCTTGTCAAGACGGATTGCCATTTCAGGCGAAATGCCGGAGCGGCAATTCACAATATCCGAAAGCTGCTTACGGCTGACACCCAGCTTGCGCGCCGCCTCCGATACATTGAGTCCCAAAGGCTCCAGGCAATCGTGGCGCACGGACAGGCCCGGATGGGGTGGGTTCTTCATTGGCATGCTGTGGTCCTCTGCCCCTCCTGCTCCAGGACTGCCACTGCTTGTGCGCGCTTTACCGTAGGAAAATCGTCAAGAAAGTCATCCAGGGCATGCCCTCTAACGAAGTAATCCTGTAGTGCTTTCACCGGAACCCGTGTCCCTATAAAGACGGGAGTTCCACCGAGAACGTCAGGATCGCTAGGCACGACGGTGCTGTGATCTTTCATATGGATGCCTTTACTTATGCAGTACGGCACTGAACCCGTGTGCACCTAACTGAGTCTCCTGTTGAAAGGTCGCCAAGGTAGGAGAAGGCCGCCATATATCTCTTTTTTACTCTAGTTCTTCACTCCCTGTAGGAGTCTGGAATCGTAATATTCTTCTGCCGCCGCAGTCAGCCTACAATCA
>WTHD01000262.1 GCA_011523265.1 Candidatus Binatota bacterium | reverse complement strand
GTCCAGAGTGAATCGTTGACAATCAGAGACTTGCGGCGGCAAATTGCCGCTCTTCCCCGGTCGGGGGAATCTGGAAGAGAAAAGCCGCCGGAGAGTCAAGTCTTGGGCGAAAACGGCGTGCATCCAGTCCATCATGACTCGCTTGAAGCCCAATAGTTGACAGCCCCGACCGATTCATGATCCAAATCGGGTACTACATCCTGGCGTACAGCACCCCTACATAACACCAGGAGGAAGCGTATGGCGGACAACAAATCGGGTACTGCTGACGGGTTCTCTGCTCAGGGCGTACACGGATCGACGGATCACACCCCCTCCTTTCAACGGAAGAAGAGAGCAAAAATCCCTAATACGGAAACGCTGGAAGCCCTCGAACAGGCTCGGACCGGAGAGGGATTGACGAGTTACGATACTGTTGAGGACATGATGGCCGATCTTGACGATGCGTAAACTGCGTCCTACCACTCAGTTCAAAAAAGACATCAAAAGAGCAAAGAGTCGGGGGAAGGACATCACAAAGCTCGAAGAGATCATCAAGAAAATTCAGACGGAAACACCCCTTGACCCACGCAATAATCGTCACCGTTTGAGTGGCTCACTGGCCCCCAACTGGGAGTGTCACATCGAGCCTGACTGGCTTCTCATTTGGGACGAGGATGAGGAAGAAATACGACTCATCAGAACCGGCACTTATGCAGACCTGTTCCGCTGAAGCCCCGTAGGTCGGAGGAGTCAGAGGCGCTGTCCGCCGGCCTGACGTGTCAGCTTACGCTTCGCTAAGTCGACCGACGCGCTGGCGGCTCAGGCTTAATCGGCACGGTTCTCTCTGCTCTCATCCTCTTCCATCCAGGCGGGGGAGATACCTTTGTATAATACGTCCGGGTCAATGTCGGCTCCATTCTTCCACCGAATCGTGCCCATCCGAGCATCAACCTGGACCGAACGAAAGACTTGGGCGTTAGTCCGAATCGGCTCAAAAATCGGACCATGCAGGTAGGATTCAAGGTCGATTTCCCTGCTCGTGTTGTCAGTGAACTCCAGACGCACCTTGAAATTCTCCATCGGTTCGACGGCACGAATGCGTACTGGGCGCGGCATACTGTTACTCCATACCGGAGAACTCACAAATGCGTGGTATCAGCCCGGTCCTCTTCCTGAAATAACACGACGAACCCTCATATCTCGTCACATTATTCAGCCCGTAGGGCGGCTGAGCCGGAAGCATCATCCGACACCTCAGCTTCAATTTGTCATGCCATCCGCGAGAGACGGCATCAGCATAAAGAATTGTTCGCAACGGTCCAAGATGGCTTCGATCTCCCCGCGAAAGACTTCCGTATGCACCTTCTCGCATCCCCTTGCGATACTCTCAATCGCGGTTTTTTCCCAGAGCGGTTTGCAAGGCCATGTTTTGATGACTTTGGAATAAGGCGCGACTGTCCGGTGTGGCCGGAGTCGTTCGTCAATGTCCGATGTAAAGCCCAACTTGAAGCGGGTTGGATCATGCTCTGGTTCCAACTGGATCAGATAGAGAGCCTCACCTGAAGCAGAATCAATGAAAGGAATTGCACTCGTTGTGCCGCTGGACTGAACGTGTTCTTTCACAAGCTCGAAGTCGCTTCCAGAAATGCACGCGATCTTCTGGCCCCTCGCCACGTCGCTTTTCTCAAAATGCTTTTCGATACCGAGGCGTTTAATGATCTTGAAGATAGACTGTTTCTTTTTCCCCAAGGCGGATGCCACCTCCGAGACAGCAATGTAGCCCTTTTTCATTCTGGATTCCTCGCCATGAAAATAGACATAGTGTCCATGGCCGCCACTATCGCAGCAATCCGTCTTGTCCCTCTACCCTGCCAGATAGGTCTCAACTGCGACCGTCAGCCGTGTCATCGTCTCTGTGTCGCCTTCCTTGTCATTGCCTGCCGTGAATTTATATCAGCTTGTTATCACCGACCGAAGCGGCACGAGCAAGGACCGCTCTTTGGCTGTCGTGCCTGCGGTGCATCCGTCGGCAAATCCCCCTCAATCCCCCTTTTTCAAGGGAACTATGTACTTGACGCAACATAGGAAATCAACTAAGCTCGGCGGATGGCACGTCAAAAAACGTACAGCAAGAGTGACCTGAGCTTTGATGATCTCCTGCGCGCCGGGTTGGGTGTGCCGCTCAAGGATCAGGAGCAGCCCGCCCAGGTCTCTGAACGGGCTACCGAATACGAACCCGCTCCGTCCCGCCAGCCGAAGAAACCGGCTGGCAAAGCAAGGCGCAAACGGGGTTAGCGGAGCCCGTCGAGACAGGCGGCCTCAGCGGCCGGATTGCCGGGCGACTGGCAGCCGAAGATGGCGCCGCTGCGCATTTCGTCACGGCGGCGCTGCTCGGCCACCCAGGGGTCAGGCGTGAAGGGGCGCAAGGCGTCCTCGCGGATCTCGCGCTGGCGTCGCTCGTAACGGTCCAGGTCGGCTTGGCGCTGGCGGCGGCGCTCCTGAGTGTCATAAAAGCCGGTGTAGGGGTTCGGGTCGAAGTATTGGGCGCCAGCCAGGCCCGGAATCATCAGCGCCACGGCGCACGTCACACTCAGTATCGCAGTCTTTGTCATACTGCTCTCCTTTCGGGTTGAAGGTTCGGCCAGGTCGGGACGGGTTGCCGGGCCGGACAAAGACCGCACAGAGTGAGGCTCCCGTGTATTCGCCAAGGCGCGGGGAGCGACCCCGCACCGGGTATATGGCTCTCGTATTTCACGGGCGACCCGACACATCGGGTCCTCTGCACAGTCTTTGTCTGCTGCTCAGAGTGGCAATTCCGGTCCCACGTCAGGAAAGACACAGGGTCGGGGGGCCACGGGAACGCCAGTTGTTATAGTTCACCATGTCGGTCACTACCTCCTAAACGACATAGCTCCCATCAAGGCGCTGAATAATCCACGCGCCTTCGTAGGGAACGGCCCTTCCCTCGGTGTGATGCAGGTCTAGCCAAATATCGACGTGAATGGGCGTCGAGAAACGGCGGACATGCGCCCACAGCCAGATGTCTTCCTGAATGTCTTGTGATAATCTTTGGATCACTCTGATCCTCTCAATCTGTGCGGCAGGTCTGTTGCAGCAGACCCACCGCGTTAAGGGTTGAAGGAAACGCACGCACGCCAGCCCAGGGATGGCGGTCCCCGGAGCTGGATCAAAAAAGTTGTTGACGTGGACCGGGCGGGTCCGATATAGAGAAAGAACAAGCGGAAGTCCTTTCAGAAACGTGCCCCTGAGTTTTCCAGACGCCAGGGGCCGTTTCGCGTTTAGACTCGACTATACCCCCGCTCGGGCTCGCTAATCAATTCCTCGTAGGTCAGCCGTTCGCCGATCCCGGCTTTCAGGAGCGCGTCCACCCGCTGGGCGCTGCTGAGCGGCAGCATATTCCAGCGGTGCGAGAACTCGGCCAGGTAGCGGGGCAGGTGCTTCTGCGAGAAGTCATGGAACACGCCGTGATAGCCGCGCTTCAAGAGTGCCCAAAAGCTCTCCACGCCGTTCGTGTGGACCTTCCCTCGGACGTACTCGCCCGCGCTGTGGTTGACCGTCTCATGGGTGAGGCGGTTGAACAGGCTCGACAGGCCGTCATAGCCGCTGTGGGTGTCGGTGTAGATGGTCGAACCCGGAGCCGTGACACCCTCCACGAAGGGAATGAGCGTGGCCCGGTCGGGCTGCTCGATCTGCCGGGCGACGGCCTGGCCGCTGGTCCGCGACACCACTCCGGCGACGGCCATCTTGTTCGCCGTCCCCCGGCCGGGTAGCCGGTCGCGGGTGTGGCGGTTCTTGTTCCTGCCCCCGAAATAGCTCTCGTCGGCTTCGACCGGGCCGGGCAACGTGCCCGCGCGGCTGCTGGCCTGCTCGGCGGCCTTCCGCAGTCGGCCGAGGACGAACCAGGCCGTCTTTTGCGTCACGCCGATCTCGCGGGCGAGCTGAAGACTGCTGATCCCCTTGCGGCTGGTCGTCATCAGGAAAGCCGCCAGGAACCACTTGCGTAGCGGCAAGCGGCTCTCCTCGTAGACCGTGCCCTTGCGCACGCTGAACTGCTTGCGGCAGTCGCCGCAGACGTACTTGCCCGGGCGGTTCATGTGGGTGAAATGCCGGGTGCTCGCGCAGAGCGGGCAGGTGATGCCATCCGGCCAGCGGAGCGCAGCCAGATGCTCCGCGCAAGCGGCTTCGTCAGGAAAGGCCGCCAGGAGGCCCAGGACGTTGTTGTACCCATATCGGTTGCTCATGGGTTCCAGTATAGTTGACATTCATTGTTGCGTCAAGTACATAGTTCCCTTGGCAAAGGGGGACTGAGGGGGATTTTCTCGGCGCGAGTACTGGAGTCAGAGAAGGTCGCTGTGGGCTATACGGGGCAAGCATTTCCAGACTGAGACAGTATCTGGAGGGGAGCGTAGCAATACGGTGAAGGTTCCATTAGTCGATCTCAAAGCCCAGTATGCGAGCATCGAGGCCGATATCCGGGCCGCGATTGACCGGGTGTGCGCGTCGCAACACTTTATCCTCGG
>WTHD01000219.1 GCA_011523265.1 Candidatus Binatota bacterium | reverse complement strand
TGGTCCGTTCGTCCAACACCAGATTGCGGTCAAAGTCCTTGGTGTTGTAGAGGCGGTCCTCGACCTCGCGGCCGTCCCGGTCCAGCTGACCGGGTTCGGGCCGGTAGCCCTCCACGTCGCGGTCGATATGGACCTTGATGACTTTGTAGGGAGCCAGAAACCCGTCGCGGATGCCCTGTTTCAGCGAATAGGTATATACCGGCTCGCCGAAGTAGCCGATGTTGGACACATAGGCGGTTTCCCTGGGCGTGGCCGTCAGACCGATATGGGTGGCCGCCGAGAAATAGTCCAGGATTTCCCGCCAGGCCGAATCCTCGGCCGCGCTGCCGCGGTGGCACTCGTCAATCACAATCAGGTCGAAGAAACCGGGCGAAAACTGACGGAAGACTTTCTGGCGGTCCTCCGGTCCGGTCAGGGCCTGATACAGACCGAGATAGATTTCATACGAGGTGTCAATCCGCCGCGTGCGGTCAATCGCAGCGCTCAGGTCCTCGGAGGAGCCGCCCGCGCGTTCGATGGTTCCGGCCCTGGGCGACAGCTTTGCCATGGCCGGACCGAAAGGCCGGAAGTCGTTGACCATGGTCTGGTCAACCAGCACATTGCGGTCGGCCAGAAATAGAATGCGCTTCTTGCGGCCGGCCTTCCATAGCCGCCAGATAATCTGGAAGGCGGTGTAGGTCTTGCCAGTGCCGGTGGCCATGACCAGCAGCAGGCGCTCGCGGCCCTTGGCAATAGCCTCAATGGCCGCGTTGATGGCGTTGACTTGGTAGTAGCGCGGGGTCTTGCCGCTGCCGTCGCTGAAATAGTCCTGCGACACAACCGTCTCGGCCTCTGGTGTCAGGTCCCTCCAGGCACGATAGCGCTCCCACAGCTCGGACGGCGGGGGAAAGGCGTTCATGCTGAGGTTGGTTTCCCGCTCAGGGCTCAGGCCGGTCCGGTCGTGGAATACAAAGCCCTCACCGTTGGAAGAAAAAACAAAAGGGGTATGCAGCGCCTCGGCATAGTCGAGAGCCTGTTGCATGCCATCACCAACCGCGTGAATGTTGTCCTTGGCTTCAATCACCGCAATGGGGAGATTGGGCTTGCAGTGCAGGACGTAATCGGCCCGCTTACCTTCGCCCCGGCTGACCAGCCGGCCGCGCACGATGATGCGGCCCTTGGTGAAGCTGACTTCGCGGCGAATCTGTGCCTCGTCCCAGCCGGCCTGGTGCAAGGCTGGCGTGATGTACTTGGCGCAAATATCGCTTTCGCTGAGACGTGTCTCTTCCATGGCGAGTTCTTCCCTATTCATCGAACGGAAGGGAATAGAGAAAACAGGAAGGATATACCCCCCCCTCGCCGGGAGTCGAATCTATTCTTTAAGATTCTGTTTTTACTGTATTTTTAATTTATCGCTCTTCTTATTCCCCACGAATTTCCCCACTTTGGCTGTGGGCATATATGGGACTATTCACCGTCTGCCCCTACTTTCTGGCTGTCTTCCCCGGCTATTACGGCCCGGCCGCCGCGTCGCCTGGGATCCCTCTCCACCTTGGTTTTCTGTTAAGCCTTTGAAATTTATATACATTTAGAGCGATTTACGATTCTGTGTATCCACCAGGAGGAAAGAGGCTCACAGCCTCGCTCCGCCCTTCTGCGCGGGGGCAGAGCACACCGACGACTGTCAGGTTACAACCTATCGTAAACCGCTCTGATCTGATATCTTCCGTTCTTCTCCTCGTTTCTATTCAGCATAGAAGAGAACACCACAAATCTTCCTGGACGCTAGAGCGGTTTACGATGAGTTGTAGCTATATTGCTCCGCCTTGGTCATGCCGGACGTGATCCGGCATCCCGAGGCCGGGAAGCTGGGAGCCTGGATTCCTGCTTGCGCAGGAATGACGGACAGCTACACAGCATCGGACTTTGCTCTAGGCCCGTTGACGCCATGGCCCCGCAGGCGAGAGCAAGAGGCGCGAATAAGCCGTCTTGGCCGGGCCGTGGCACGTGACCGAAGAGGAGCGTGTGAAGCCGCCACCTTGGCCGTGTAGGAGGTCACGTCGGCCATAGCCTCTTGGTAGACCGGCCTGAACGTTTTCACGCTCGCATTTTCGTCCGGGTTGGTTTCCGTCTGGCTTTCGCCTTCTGCTCCTGGGCTCGGCGCGACGCCGAGAGGAAGCGAATTTGCCGTACACGGAGACCATGCACCCTGGGAATCTTGAGCAAGCGGCCGACCCGGAACTCGTCAGCGCATTGACGATCTGTACGGGGGACGACAGAAGCGCATCATGACGGCTGCTCATATCATTGACGCAGGTACCATCTATACCCCAGGAGCCGCTTCATCTGGTCGGCCTGAACGCGCCTGAGGTCAGCCAGCCGACCACGGATACCAATGGGGAATCGTACTCTGCGCAACGGCCCGGAGTTACGTCAGGACCCCCATAGGGCATCTGCTCTGGAGTGGAAACATTGGCCCAAGACCGGAGATTGCCGGGCCGGTGTAAAGGCCACACACGGAGTATGTGACATGCCTGCGTATTCGCCGTCGTGTGAGAAGCTCCTCCACACCTGTGATCCAGATGTTGTACTGAACAGGTGGCGCGACGCGGCAGGTCTCTGTGCACGGTCATTGCCTCCTTGCCCGAGCCAGCGTTTGGCCTTTGTCAAGCGGACAGACCGGCCGCATCAAGCGGGTGCTTGGGTCGTTTGAGAGCCGGTGGCAAGCGTAGGCAAAAAGACGACGGACAAGGAGCGGCAGGGCTGGACCTCTCCGAACAGTCGTGGCTGAGCACGGTCGTCTGGGCCACGTGGTCTCCAGGCTGGGCAAAGATTGACCGGGGGGGGTAGGCATGGCTGCCACCCCCCCCTTGTCCCGTGTTCAGACCGTCACGTATATCAAATCTCAAAATAAAAAATTAGAAAATTCCCGAATCGGAAAAAGCAAAACGCCCAAACCTGCGATCAAAAAGTGCAACGCGATATTTTTCAGCACAGCGCTCCTTTGCTCAGACAGGGTCAAGCAAAATGTTGACTGAGCACCACTCTTTCCGACACTCGTGCAGCCATTCCTCTATCGTCCTAGATTCCCCCGCACTAAGAACGGCAAACAGACCAAAAGGTTGGGCAGGAGGGCTGTAACCGATTGGGATCGCTTCTCCGTTACAGTTCCAGTGACGTAATGCTGTTGTCCGTATTCCTGCAGAACCCCCGCCGTGTCCCGCCACTCGGTCCCATACGCGGCGACTTACGGTGTGAGGTCCCTGAGCTGGAAGGAGTCCGGTCCGGGATTCTCCAGATAGCCAATGGTAAAGGTGACGACCAGATCATAGGCGCCGGTCGCCCCGCCTCCGGCCTCTGGTTGCCGGATCGCGTCCGGCATGGCGAAGCGCGTAACGGCACGGCTACAGCCTCGCGTGAAGCATCCTAATCTAGCAGGCTTGTTGGATGCACTTCCCTGAGGAGCATTTCAAGCACCTCGTGCAGATGGTCAAGGATCCAGAGATGACCGGCAGCCGGAATGAACTGCGCGGAGCAGTGGGGCAGTTGCTCGGCAAGATGACGGCCAAAGGAGGGAGGGAGCGCAGTGTCCGCTTCCCCATGCCACAGGTGTACGGGGGTGGTGATCTGGGGGAGAGGGAGATGCCACGACCGCGAGAACCTCACGATTTCGTCTGCCGAGGCCCGCCCCCCTTGCGCATAGGCTGCTCCCAGATATTGGCGGAAAAAGTCTTGCAGATCGGGACGGTGAGGGAGCGGTGAGTCAGCTTCCCCATACCCACTGAGCAGCTGCCGAATCATCCGATTCGGACGACGCCGGGCGAGGTGGCTGAGCAGGAAGCTGTAGAATCGGATGAGGTGTGGCGCACGCCGGCCAAGGGTAAAGACGAGGCGATTGGTGAAGTTTGCCTGGCGTAGGACTTCCGCGACGGGCGGCCCTGTACTGATCAGCCCCACCGCAGCGACTCGGTCGGAGAGCTGGCAGGCACAGGCCAAAGCAAACGGCCCACCCCCTGACACCCCCGCCACCACAAACTGCTCGATGTCTAAGGCGTCCACGAGCTGGACGATGTCGGCCGGCCAGGCGAGATAGGACTGCGAGGGCTGGGGATCTGATTTCCCAAATCCCGGTCTATCGGGAATGATCACGCGCGCCTTCACCGAACCGGTGCGGCTGAGCAAGAGCGGCCAGCCACGGCGCGAGCCGGGATTCCCATGACACCACAGAACGGGGTAGCCCTGCGGGTCGCCGCACTCCAGGTAGGAGAGCTGCCGCTTATCCGCTAATGGGAGAATGTGTTCGGTATGAACCACAGAGCTGTGGTATCGCAAAGTGGCGGCAATGCAAGACTGTGGAACGAAGAGGTGGGGCGCGTCGCTCCCAGTCCCAGATTGTTCCCCTCTCGGCTGATAAATCGCCATTGTGCCAACGTTGGGCAGCGGGTCTGAGAACGGTCTCTTGTGTCAAGCTCGGGAGAGAGCTGGATCTCCTGATTGCCGTCTGCCCCGCCGGCAGGCTCCGGCTGACTACGGAGGCAGTCGCGCGGGCTGGAG
>WTHD01000391.1 GCA_011523265.1 Candidatus Binatota bacterium | reverse complement strand
GAGCTGACATATGTCCGACCGGCGCATCCCGCAGGGCAGTTTGGGGCGGCGGAGGAAGACGCCCCGCGAAAAACGCTGGGGCGGGCGGGGCTGGAAAAACTGCTGATTTTTCGGCCGGTGGGGCCGGCAAGTGCCGGGGTGTGCGACTGGTGAGCGGGATAAAGGGGGACTGTGGCCTGGTGCGGTCCTGAGTGGTACAGGTGGGGGCGTTGTGAGTCCTGTACCTGAGCGTCAAGAAGACGCTCCTCCGTTTGTAAAACAGTGCGGGCCGGTGATCGTATCGGCCCTCAGTTCGCCGTATAATAGACATCTATGATGGGAAAGGGCCAGTCCCGATAGGGCACGTTGAGGGTGAACTCGTCCACCACCCGCAGATAGAGATGGAAATAGCGCTCCGGCAGGAAATCCTGCGCCACATAGTGATAGCGCTCATAGCGGTCCAGCAGCGCGCGCTCCCGCACTGTGAACTGCCGCCGGGGCACCCGGAACTCTGGCCATGCGGAGGCCCGCCCGAAGGGGAAATGATAATAGGGGCCGACATAGAGGTGAGCCCCCGCGGTCGGGTCATCCAGGGTCGTCTCCAGCCACGCGCCGCCGCGCTTGAAGGGCTCACGGACCACGATCCCCACGCCGAACGTCAGCGCGCCGAGCAGCAGCGCCACTAAGACACGGATCCGCAACGGAAGGGTCTGCATGAGGTCCTCCTATCTGTCATATATGACAAAAGAGGAATGGACACAAAGCCGGGGCTCTTTGCGACTGGTAGCGGCTCACGTCTTGATCTTCATGCCATCTTTTAGATATTTTTATAATACTTTAAAGATATTAATTTAATATCTAAATGATATAAACGAGATATCATCTTATGGCCGTCTCCCTTCGCATACCAAGGCCGCTGGCTGGACGCCTCGACACCTTCCTCCGGGATAGGCTTATTCGAGTTCCACGCTACGCCTGGATACTGCAAGCCATACTGGGAAAGCTGGACCGTGAGACGGGAGAGCGATTCACAACTCGGAAGTCGTTGTCCTTCAGCCGCTTATCCGGATCTCTCTTGCATGGGTGATGTCCGTGTGCGCGACCGGACGCACCTGTGACGGCGACACTGTGGCGAGCGCGGCGGTGTTGCCGTCGAGGGCCAGGAACTCCACCTCGAACGCTGCGGCGTTGGGATAGATATGGACAATCGTTCCGACATCTCCCGCCTTCAAGTCCGTCTCGGCAATATCATCCGTGAGCACGACACGGTCATGTTCTGCGAGCATATTCCCTCCTGAGCGGATACGCGGTGACGAGCCGTGGCTCACTGTCCGCTGTGTCAATAATCCACACCGTCCTCACATCAGGGTTCCGTCCATCGGGCGTTTCGATCATACCATCAACGCTGTAGCGTGTCCCATAGTCCGATACCACCATCTCGACGACTTCATTATTCGCTCCGTGGTCGCGCAGGGCCGCAGCAAAGCTTTGCCATTGTCCCGCCTCAAACCCAAAGCGTGAGAAGAAGGCCGCCTTGCTCCGGCCGTCGGGGTGGCTTGTTGAAAGCAGGTAGTCAAGGACCTTAGCCCTCTCTATGCGGGCCTGATGTGCATTGGGTAACTTCAACACGATCCCCTCAACGGGCAGACGGAGTCTCCCTCGTGGGTTCGACTGTCCTGAATGGTTTATATCTTTCAGGATTGCTGTCAAGGCTTATGTCTTGATCTTTATGCTATCTTTTAGATACCTTAAACATATCTCTAAAGTATCTAGGAGATATGACTGTGATTGTCGTTGTAGGGGGGATAAAGGGCGGCTCTGGAAAAACGACCATGGCCGCAAATTTAGCCGTTATGCGAGCGCATGACGGAAAGGACGTGCTCTTAATAGACGCGGACGATCAGGAAACCGCCTCAGATTTCACTCTGATACGGAACGAACGCGCATCCGCCGCGGCCACCTATACCAGCATTAAACTGACCGGCCAGGCGGTCCGAACGGAAACCTTGCGGCTTGCTGACAAATACGCGGAGATCATCATAGACACGGGCGGACGGGATACGACGAGCCAACGTGCTGCCCTGACCGTTGCTGACGTGTTGCTGGTACCCTTTATCCCTCGTTCTTTTGATGTCTGGACACTGGAGAAGGTGAGCGAGCTCGTGAGCGAAATGCGCGTCGTCAATCCCGATTTACGCGCCTGGGTCTTTATCAACCGCGCCGATCCGCGCGGGAGGGACAATGACGAAGCGGCTACAGTCCTGCGTGAAACGGACGGTGTGGAATTTATCGCGCCGCGGATAGGAACCCGTAAAGCGTTTGGCAATGCCGCAGCTCAGGGGCTCGCTGTCAGTGAGTTGCGCCCAAAGGACACCAAGGCGGCGCAGGAGATGGAAAACCTCTATAGATATCTTTATAATATCATTTAGATATCTAAATGATATAAATAGGAGTTCTTATGGCTATTACTCGCTCGCCTAAGAGTAAGGCGTCCGAATCCGATATACAGGCCCTCATCGAGAAAGGCGGCCAGCCCGCTCGCCAGGAGACTGGAGACGCAGACAGCCCGCCTATGGCTGTCTCCCTTCGCATACCGGGACCATTGGCCGAGCGCCTGGACTCTTTCCTGCGCGATAAGCTTATCCGGGTTCCACGCCATGCCTGGATATTGCAGGCTATCCTGGAGAAGCTGGACCGTGAGACGGGAGAGTAGGGTATGAGCGTGAAACACTTAGGCCGTTATGTGAATGAATAGGAGACGAACATGACTGATCGCTTTGAGAATGTGACCAAGACCTTTCCCAGCCTCGAAGAGTGTGTGTCTTACGCCCAAGAGAATTATGGCGAAGACCAGTTCTTGTTTCGCGGAGAGCGTTCAGATCGTTTCCTCACGACCATTTCTATGCTTGAGCGTGTCCGATCTGACCAGAAGATTCATCCACAGTGCAGGGCAAGAATCGAGGAACGGGTTCAGTGGCTTCACAGGGATCTCAAAAAGTTTCTTAAACTTCCGGCGTGGCTCGCAAAGGGCTTTCTTCAGCACTACGGGGTTCCGACGGATTTGCTTGACCTTACCTCTTCCCCGACCATTGCAGCGTATTTCGCGGCAGGCGGCCCTATTGGTTCAGATGGATTGTTCGCTGTCATCCCTCGCCATCAGCGCCCCGGTTTGGTCGATCTTCGGGATCTCAGGTGGCACCCTATAGCTAACAGGGCGCAACGCCAGAGCGCCTTCACCTTTTCCAGCAAAAAGTTCAGGGATTTGAAGTCGGAGGAATGCATCTCCGAATTAAGCGTTCGTTGGTACCGTTTTACCTTGCAAGAAAGTGACAAAGCTCTGTATGCGGCGCGTGATGATTTCCTTGATCCACATACAGACAAGGTAGCTGGCGTAATTCAGCTTTTACTTGATGACTACGGAAAAACAGACGATTGGACTGCGCAGTGGCTAGCAGACCATGTTGCCGTGGCTCCCTTCATCACAAGTATCGTCACCAGAGACAAAAAAGGGCGCCCGGTGGAAGTCGAACTCACTGCTGCTGAAGACGCGGGTTTCGACTATGACGTTGTATTAGAAAGAGTCAACAACCATCGAATTTGGTCGTGCCATTTCCCTGATACACGTGGTCACGGCGGATTCGCGAACTTGCGCCCACGGCCATCGAGCGACTGTTAGGCACTTGTGGGGTGGATGAGGGCGGTTTTAGCGCTGGAAAGTTTGGCAAAATATTCCTCAAATGCTCCGTCAGTTGTTCAGAAGCAAGCGTGGCGGTCTACTCGGCCATCGGTCGCAGGTTTGGCGTTGTGCAGCCAGTGACCGTCATGAGGCAGGCCAGGGTGACATACCTTCAAAATTATTACTGCCCCCCAATTAACTGGCGGCTTCCTTGAAGGCCCGTAATACCGCATTCATCCGGGTCTGATAGCCGGTCCCCTGCGCTTTGAACCACGCCAGCACGTCAGTATCCACCCGTAGGGAAATCTGCGTTTTGGGAGGAACAGGGCGCAAGCCCTGGCGGGCAATGCCGCGCACGATATGTTGCACCTCGGCGGCCGGATGCTCGGCGCTGAGTGTAACGTCTGTGTCTTGCATGGCCTTGAGCCGCGGCCAATCCGTCTTAGACGTTGTGGAAGAAGATGATTTGCTCATTTTTGGTCGCCTTTCGGAATGAGATGATATGAATACGCTCTGGTGTCTCGGTATGCACGAGCGAGACGCAGACACCTCTGAGGAGGCCCAGGGTCATAAAGCGCTGTTCGGGATACTGAAAGCGGTCATCCTCAAAGGTGAACGTCGCCCCAGCAAAGACCTCCTCAGCATCTACGAAATCTAAACCGTGCTTAGTCAGGTTGGTTCGGCGTTTCGGCTCGTGCCAGGTAAATTGCACTTCCAGACTATATATACAAATCATATATACGTCAAACGAGGAGATTGGATTGCGGAGGAGGGCAGCCCGTGTAGCCTCGCCCTGCCCAGTGCTTCCATGTGAAGGCCGGTGGGGTGAGGGAGCTACGCCCTGTCCGAGCAAACGGTAGCGTCCCGTAAGGTGCCCAGATCCGCGTCCATCACGCCG
>WTHD01000474.1 GCA_011523265.1 Candidatus Binatota bacterium | reverse complement strand
CCTCAATGCCTTGGTTCTGCGAAACTGTCGGGTCCTCAGCCTCAAGGGGGAGGGAATAACGACCCCCTCTCCTCTGGAGGAAAAACCTGCCCTGAGCTTCCTTCGACTTCGCTCCGCTACGCTCAGGATGAACGGAGTCGAAGGGCCTGTCCCGAGCCTCGTCGAAGGGGGCTGGGGTGAGGGGAACGCGCCACGGACAGAAGGACGATGGAAAACTGAGCTCCTGTCCAATGTTCTCAGGGCTTTGAGCAGACGACGCGACATGCAAATCTCCTTACGTGGAGCTTTTTTGAATGGACCGGGTGAGCAAATCAAGGGCGGTGTGCGTGAATGTCCACATGTTTGCTTCCCGGTCCGGGCTGCCGGTCTCTAAGGTCAACGTTTCTTCAACCGGTCCGACGATAGCAAAGCACGCATGCCCGGCCGCATCACCGTAGCGGTTACCGGTCGGTCCGGTTGCTCCGGTTTCACTCAGCCCCCAGGTAGTCTCAAAACGCTCCCGCACCTGACGGGCAAGACGCAGCGCATATTCCTCGGTGCTGGCTCGAATACCCTCAAGCGCTTCGTCGGGCATGGCCAGCAGGGACCGACGCGCCTCGTGGGTATAGATCACTCCGCCGCCCAGGAAATAGGCTGAGGCCCCGGGTACGGCCACGAGGGCGGCTGAAATCAAACCGCCGGCTGAAGACTCGGCTACCGCAATCGTGTGGCTATGCGTCTTGAGCAACTCGCCAACCGTCCGTCCTAAGAGTGTTAAATCTTTCATACCTCTCTTTTACTGTGAGCGGCGAGGAAGAAAAAGCCCCGGAGGGAGAAGGTCTATTCAGACAGGGGTGCACCGCTCGGAGGCGTTGTCTTTCTTCCACTTTCCGTGGCCGCTCGATCCAGCCAGGCCAGACTCGCGTCAAGAAACGGCGGCAGGTTTTTATACCGCCGGACGGGCTGCGGGAGGGCGCGCAGGGCCGCGGCAAGCCGGGCGGCGTGGTCTGGCTGCGTGGCGAGGTGAGCGAGTGGTCTGACGTAGACGCGGATGGTGAACAGAATATCGCGGGTATGCGGCAGACGGCGGAGGGTCTGTCGTTCGATACGCAGCCAGATGCTGTCTCCGGCATTCTCCGGCGTGATGTCGGCACGTTTTCGACTGCTCCTGGTCGGCTGAAAAAGGGTCGGGTCGTCCATCAGGGCCCAGTTGAGCCGCCAGACGGGCCTCTCGACTTTCAGCCGGTCAAAAAACTTGTCCATGGTGGTGGCGAGCTGTTCTGCATAGCCGGGAATCGACGCATGAATCGTATTAAGCGGCTTGCCAATTTTGTCCGCTAAACGCCAGCGCGTCGGAAAGCATAAAGACGCTCCGATCAGATGGTAGACCTGGGTGTGCGCCTGCCGCTGCATAAGGCATAAATCCTCTTGGATAAGTCTCCCGGCCAGATCGAGTGGATGCAGGGGCGTATTGTGAATCTGCCACTGCTGGCCGGTGACGAGATTGTTAAGCCGATCTCCGCTTCTCTTGTACAATTCTGGAAATCGGCTGGGGAGATGCTCAACAAGCAGGGCCAGGGTTTCAGCCGAACCCGGGTTCGCTTCAGGCAGGGCGGCAAAGACCTCAGCGTGCCGTTCGGTGAGGAGGCGTTCTTTCTCTTTGAGTTCAGCGGCGCACTGGGCATCGGGCTCGATCCAGTCTTTGAGCTCAAGCGGCATGAGCCCCATTGAGAGCCGGAACGGCCCGGCCTTGAACGGCGCGTAGTCAGGCGGAGACGGAAAGGATAAATCCGAGGATGATGTTGTCATCAGTCTGCGACCTGTACGGAAGTGGCTGCCTGCTCTTTCCTCTTATGCCGCGTAGCGAAAATATCAATCTCCCGCCAGCGTCCTCGGGAGAAGCGCCACCACAAACCCAAGCCGAACAGAGAGACGTTGATGGTGCCGGCCAGCCACGGTCCGAGGGATTCGAGATCGGTAAAGAGTACCGAACCCAGGCTGAGCGGCGTGAAGACACACACTAAAAGTGTCATCGTCAGCCCGGCAATCCAGTACGTATCCCCCGCCCCGCGCAGGGCGCCGGCAAAGGTAATGCCCATGCTGTCAAAAACTTGCAGCAGAGCCGCGCATATCAGCAAGGTGCTGCCGACCTGGATGACGGTCGGGTCCTGACTGAAAAAACTCAGGAAAGAAAAACGAAACAGGACATAGCACATGCCCATCAGCGCCATATACAACATGGCCAAAAAGAACGCCTCATACGTGCGTTGAACGGCAAGATCGGGCTTGCCCTCTCCAATATAGCGTCCGACCAGTGCGGTCAGTGCCTGGCCGAGCCCCAGCGCGGGCATGAATGAGACCGTCATGTATTGAATGGCGATATTGCTGGCGGCCAGTTGCTGTTTGCCAAACTGGCCAACCATCAAAATAATCAAGACGCCCCAGCCTAAGACATCGATGGCCATTTGCGTCCCGGCGGGCAAGCCGATATGCAGCAGCCGGCGGGCCGCCGCCAAGTTTGGCTTCCAGACAGCCCGGGTGGCAAACTGGGTTGCGTACGGCTGGGAGAGAAAGACCCGGAAGAGCACCGCGAACTGGACGACAAAGCTGAACACCATCGCCAGGGCCGCCCCCTTGAGACCCAGGGCTGGTGCGCCAAATTTGCCGAAGATCAAGGTGTAGGCGAAACAGACGTTGGCGATATTGGCAATCACCGTAGCAACCAGTGGAACCTTGGGCCGGTGCATGCCGTAGAAGAAGCCACTCAGCGCGCCGATGGCAACCGAAAAGCCTATCCCCCACAGCCGGACGCGGAAATAGACGACCTCAAGCGCAATAATGTCCGGCTCGTGTCCGAACGGGGAAAAGAAGTAGGGGGCGGCCGGCCACAACGCGAGGAGCGCGAGACCGACCGCCCCACTTAAATACAGCCCTTGCCAGGCGACTATTGAGCCTTCGGCGAGGCTCTCCTTCCCCAGGGCCTGGGCGGCGAATGTGCTGACGCACTGCGTAATGCCCAGCGGGAGGGCGGTGAGCGTATAGGCAATAATGCCGGCCGGCATGGCCGCGGCCACCTCAGCCGTGCCGACCTGGGCCACCATCCAGGTGTCAACAAAGCCGATCAGCGTGTACGAGGCCATCGACATAATAATCGGCAGGGCAAAGTACAGGATTTCGCTGAGCCCGGATCGGGTGGGGGTAAACATAGGCACGGTTTGCAGTGAGCGTGTGTTTTGTATAGGCAGATGAAAGAGAATTGCTCTTCTAGGTGCACGTTGGTATGGCAGACCAGTTTGACCTTATCATCATTGGCGGTGGAATCCTGGGACTGGCCACCGCCTTAACCGTCACCCGCCACTATCCCAGGGTCAAACTGGGAGTCCTCGAAAAGGAAACCCGCCTGGCCGTGCATCAAACCGGTCATAACAGTGGGGTTATTCACTCGGGTATTTATTATAAACCCGGCTCGCTCAAGGCCCAGACCTGTGTGAGCGGCGGTACGCTGCTCACCGAATTTTGCGATCAACACGATATCCCCTATGAACGCTGCGGGAAAGTCGTTGTGGCAACCTCGGCGGACGAACTTCCTCGGCTTGAGGAACTCCACCGGCGCGGAACGGCCAACGGTGTTGCGGGGCTGGAAATGATCGGTCCTGAACGGCTGCGGGAAATTGAACCGCACGCTGCGGGCATCCGAGCCCTGTACGTCCCCACAACGGGGATTATCGACTATGTGCGGGTGGCTGAGCAGTATGCCGCCCTTGTGCAAGAAGCCGGGCGCGAGATTCGGTGCGCGCAACCGGTCCAAAAAATCGTCTCGACTGACGGTCAACTGGTTGTAGAGACTGACACTGACACGATTCGGACACGGGCGGTCATTAACTGTAGCGGCCTTCAGTGCGACCGGATTGCCCGCCTGGCCGGGGCTGAGCCGGCATTGCAGATTGTCCCGTTCCGAGGTGAGTATTATACCCTTGCCCCGGACAAACACGCCCTGGTGAATCATCTCATCTATCCGGTTCCGGACCCGGCCTTTCCTTTTCTGGGCGTCCATTTCACCCGGACTGTGACCGGGGAGCGGGAAGCTGGGCCGAATGCGGTCCTGGCCTTTGCCCGAGAGGGCTATCAGTGGGCGGATCTGATCCCTCAGGACTTATGGGAAACGCTGCGCTTCTCCGGGTTTCGGACGATAGCGCGCAAGTATTGGCAGACCGGCCTGGGGGAAATCTACCGCTCTCTGAACAAAGCGGCGTTTCTGCGTGCGCTCCAGCGGCTGCTCCCCGAGTTGCAGGCAACAGACTTACTGCCGGGCGGCAGCGGCGTGCGCGCCCAAGCGATTTCCGCCGACGGTGCTTTGGTGGACGATTTTGTTATTGCCAGTTCGCCGCACGCCATCCATGTGCTGAACGCCCCCTCGCCGGGCGCAACCGCTTCGCTGGCCATTGGACAGCAGATCGTGAGGCAGGCCGCGCAGGCGTTCTCGTGGAGGACGTAGCAGGGGAAGGGGTAATGGGTAGCCGCGTCTTTATTGGCGTCGGGTCCAATCTCGGCAACCGTCGGGTGTATTATCAAAAG
>WTHD01000119.1 GCA_011523265.1 Candidatus Binatota bacterium | reverse complement strand
CTAGGTGGCCTGCATCAGGAAATGCAACACCTCGTTGCGCAGCCGGGTGTACTCCGGCAGATCAATGATCGTCTCCCGGCGCCGGGGTCGTGGAATCTCGACGGCCAGACATTCGGCCAGACGGGCGGCGGGACCGGTGCTCATCAAGGCAACGCGATCCGAGAGCAGAATCGCCTCATCCACGTCATGGGTCACCATGAAGACCGTGGTGCCGGTTGCCTCCCACATCTTCATCAGCTCTTGTTGAATGACACCCCGAGTGAGGGCGTCGATCTGGGCAAACGGCTCGTCCAGCAGCAACACTTTGGGCTGGACGGCAAACGCCCGCGCCAGCCCGACCCGTTGGCGCATTCCGCCGGACAAAAAGGCGGGCTTCTTGTCGGCCGCATCCAGCAGACTCATCATGCTGAGATATTTTCGGGTATGGCTGTCAACCTGCCCTGTGTCCCACCCCGGATGGGCCGCTCTGACCGCAATGCGGACATTGTCAAACGCGGACAGCCAGGGCATCAGGGCAAAGCTCTGGAACACGACCATCCGGTCCAAGCTCGGCTCGACAACTTCTCTGCCGTCCAGAACCATGCCGCCTGCGGAGGCTGTCTCAAAACCGGCCAGGATATTGAGCAGCGTACTCTTGCCACACCCCGAGTGACCAACCAGGGTCAGAAATTCTCCCTCTTCAATATGGAGCGAGACATTCTCAAAGACACAGAAGGTATCCGCATTGTGGCCGTTGCCGACCGCGCCTTCGCGGAGCGGAAAATGCTTGGTGACATGGTCGATTTCAAGAAAAGACATCCTGACCTCCCTCCAGCCTCGGGCGAGCAGTGTAGTAGGTCGGATTAGCGGAGCGTAATCCGACAAGGACGGGCTGTCGGGTTACGCCTCCGGCTCACCTGACCTACACGGCTACACATAAAGGTGAAGTGCTCTAGTCCGTATATGTCACCAGCCGGGCGAGCCGATTGAAGCCGGAATCGAGCACGATCCCCACTACGCCAACAATAAGAATGGCAAACATCACGCCGGAAATGTCGAGGTTGTTCCACTCGATCCAGGTCAAATAGCCCAGACCGAGTTCGCCCAGCAGCATCTCGGCAGGCACCACAGCCACCAGAGCACTGCCAAAAGAGATGCGCAGACCCGCGATAATGGTCGGTGCCGCCGCAGGCAGGATGACCATGACGAGGCGGCGGAGCCAGGACAGTTGCAGTAAGCGGGCGACCTGGATGTATTCTTTGCGGATCGAACTCACCCCAAATGCCGTGTTGGCAATGGTTGGCCACAGCGAAGCCATGAAGACGACGAGAATGGCGGTCCAGGTCGGGTCTTGCACGCTGTACAATAAGAGCGGCATCCAGGCCAGAGGAGAGATCGGTTTCAAGATTTGAATAAAGGGATTCAGGGCCTGGTACAGCGGTCGCGACAGACCAATCAGAATCCCGATACACACGGCGATCAGCGAGGCCGACACAAACCCGGCCGCAAAACGCGTCACCGTATAGACGACCAGATGACCGACCCCATGATCGTTGGTGCCCTTCTTGTGGAACGGCTCTGACAGCTCCCCAACCGTTTTCCTGGCCAGGATGGAGGGGCCCGGGATGCCCTGGATTTTGTCGGGATTATAGATGTAGCTTCCCTGCTCGGTCCGGACGATATCCCCGTTGAACTCCATGGTCATCAGCTGATCTTGTGTCAGACCGGTCGGGTCAAACGCGGGCTGAAGGGTCACCAGGTGCCAAACCGCCAGAAAAAAGGCCAGCAGCGCCACCGACAGGAGCCAGGGCTGGCCTTGCAGAGACATTTTTTGTCTTGGCGGCCGCGCACGCGCATCAGCGCCCTGCCTTTGCCCTGCCTCACCCTCCGCCTGCCGCATGAGCAGGGCGGTTGTGGTGTCTCGCAGGGTCACAACACGTGTGTTCATAGCCTCACCATTTGCGGTAGGGGAGGAACTTGCCACTGTAGGTCACAACGACCCGATCCCCTTTTGGATCTTCTTGCTTCTGGATATCAATCTCAAAATCGATGGCGCTCATGATGCCGTCCCCGAACATCTCGTGGATCACGGCCTTCATTGCCGTGCCGTAGACCTGGGTGATTTCGTGAAACCGATAGATGAGTGGATCGACCGGGACCGTGGTGTCCAAAGCCCCTTTGTGGGGCGGCTCTTGGAGTGGGGCGGTCACCTCTGGGCTCGTGCCCAAGACCTCGGCCAGCTGCCGCGCTTCGGCTGCCGACAGCGTCGCCTGGCCCATCAGGGCGGCGGCGACCCAGACCTTATCTCTGGCTAGGGTCTTTGCCAGGTCGACAAAAGACAGCCCTTTGTCCTTTTTGGCGGCGAGTAATATGTCCAGCGCTTCCTGCCGTGTCATGCTGTGTCCTCCTCTGCCTGACTAGAGATTGCTGATCGGAAAACTCTTGACGTATTCCTCAGGTTTGCCGGGGTCAAAAGTCTTTCCCATCAGGACATGGGTAGTATAGGTCTGGGCGTGATCGTCGTAGCCGAGTTCTCGGGAAATTTTGTCGCACTCCGAGGCCAGATACACCTCCTCGGCGACTTTCTTATAATCAAAGTCGCTCTCGACATGCTTCCAGCGCTTCATCTGGGTCAGAATCCAAACCGCCATCGAGTGCCACGGAAAGGGATCGAAGTCGATCCGGTCCGGTACGGTCCGAATATTGCCGAGGCCGTCGGCAAACCTTCCGGTCAGGACCTGCTCAAGCACGATGACGGGTTGGTTGAGATAGTTTTTGGGCGCGATGGCTTTGGCAATGTCTTTGCGGTTTTCCGGTTTGGAGGCGTAGTGGGTCGCGTCCACAATAGACTTGAACAGAGACAAAAACGTATTGGGATAGCTCGACGCAAACTCTTGAGAAATGGCAAAGGCACAGCACGGGTGCCGGTCCCAGATCTCTTTTGACAGCAGGTAAATGAAGCCGGCGTTTTCGTACACCGCCCGCTGGTTGAACGGGTCGGGGGCGAGATAGCCGTCCACGTTTTCGGCTTTGAGGTTGGCCACCATCTCCGGCGGCGGAACAACGCGAATCTGCACGTCCTTGTCCGGGTGGACGCCGCCTTCGGCCAAGTAGTAGCGCAGCAGATAGTTGTGCATGGAGTAGCGAAAGGGCACGCAGAAGCGGAAGCCCTTCATGTCTTGGGCCGATTTGACCTCTTTATGCTTGGTATGCAGGGTAATGGCCTGGCCGTTGATGTTTTCCACCGCCGGCATGAAGTAGGGCACCTGCTTTGAGCCGGCCCCAAGCGTAATCGACAGGGGCATCGGGCTCAGCATATGAGCCGCGTCAACGTCTCTGTTAATTGACCAGTCGCGCACCATTGCCCAGCCGGCGGCGCGGCGGACCTTGGCGTTCAGGCCGTGCTTTTTATAGAACCCCATAGGTTCGGCCATGATAATCGGCGTGGCACAGGTAATCGGAATAAAGCCGATCGTCAGGTCTGTCTTTTCAATCGAGCCAGCCTTTTCCTGAGCCATGGCTTTTGCGGTTTTGAGGGGGAAGAAGGTCTCAATAAGCGCTGCGGCTCCGCCCGCCCCAACCAGCTGCATGAAGCGGCGCCGCTTCATGTCATTCCCGCCGAACAGGGCGCGCACCACCGTGCTCTCAACAGCCCGGTCAATAATTTTTTCGGAGGTGTCAGGAAGAGCGTGGTTGTCCGGCGTGGGCTGCCCAGCATGGCCGTGGGCGTGCTCAAGCGAGGTGTTGGGATCGAAGGGATCTTGTAAGCTGTTATGAGCCATACAGATAAGCTCCAAGGGACGTGATTCGTTCCGCCAAGAACGTGCAAGAACGTGAGCAAGAACGTGAGAGAGAAGAACAGCAATTCGCGTGCCAAGACACCGCGCAGAGCACGGAAGGCCAAAAGACACGGAAAAACAAAGCGTTTACCGCAGGGGAAACGAACACACAGCAAACAGGCCGGGCACAGGGGTGTTTGTGGAGCAGCAGAAGAGCACAGCACTGCTCATTCAACAAGCAGTGTTTGCAATAAGCAGCGTGTGACTGCTCAAGACGAACTGCCACACCGCCTCGCTCGCATAAAAAAAGGGGAGCCGGAAGCTCCCCTTTTCTCCATATGACTATCGGGAGACCGCTCAGATCCTCAGCGTCATCTCAATATAGCCAAAGTTGGCGTCGTCGCCCGGGAATATGTGGTCTACGATGCTGTCGCCGAACACGTGGGCAAAGAAGACATTGACGTTGACGTGCTTATTGACCGTGTAGCTCAGCGTGGTTTCGATGATCTGGAACAGACCGCGTTTGCCGAACGCCGGCCGACCGACATAGCCAAAGCCGACCTGGCGATCCTCCAGCGTTGCTCCGGCGCCCTGGTACCACAGGTCGTTTTTCTCGCTGACCCGAATGTTGTGAAAATCGGTCCGCCAGATCAGCCCTTTGAGCGGTCGGAGGATGAGCTGCAAGAAGGCGTCTTCGTTGTTCATCAGGTTGTAGAAGGTGGTGAACGAGTACACCCGGGCGGTAGGCAGAACCTGGAAGAAGGTCTCGTGGTCGCCGTCGTTGGGATCATCATCGCCCGAGCTGCGGTTATAGCCAACCC
>WTHD01000444.1 GCA_011523265.1 Candidatus Binatota bacterium | reverse complement strand
CTCTGACGGAAACGGGCTCAAGACCGAAGTCTGGGGTGTGAACAAGATCAAGGCGGCCAAAATGCATGGCCTGCTCGCGGTTTCGCGCGGCGGTCCGGAAGAGCCCCGCTTCATCAAGCTGCGTTATACGCCCACCGCAAAGCCCAAAAAGAAGGTGGCCCTGGTCGGCAAGGGGCTCACCTTTGACTCCGGTGGACTTTCGCTCAAGCCGGCAAAGTCCATGGAGACGATGAAGATTGATATGTCGGGTGGCGCAACGGTACTGGGGACGATGCGGGCGATTGCCGCGCTCAAGCCGCAGGTGCAGGTCACGGGGTATGTGCCCTCATCTGAAAACATGCCGAGCGGCACGGCTCAGAAACCCGGTGATATCATCAGCTATCGAAACGGCAAAACCGTCGAGGTTCTCAATACGGATGCAGAGGGCCGCCTGATCCTGGCTGACGCGCTGATCTGTGCCGTAGAAGACAAGCCCGACGTCATTATTGACCTGGCCACCTTAACCGGTGCCTGCATGGTCGCCCTGGGTTCCCGAGTCGCCGGGCTGTTCAGCAATAATCAGAAGCTGACGGACGATTTGTTGGCCAGCAGCAGAGAGACGGGCGAACAATTGTGGCCCATGCCCCTGGTGAAGGAGTATAAGGACGACATCAAGAGTCCCATTGCCGACATTAAAAATATCGGCGGGGGCTATGGGGGGGCAATTACCGCGGCGTTGTTTCTTGAAGAGTTTGTCTCAGAGGTCCCCTGGGCGCATCTGGATATTGCCGGTCCGGCCTTTTCAGAGCGGGCCCTGCCGCACGCGCCGAGAGGCGGCACCGGCTTTGGCGTGCGGACGCTCGTGCAGTATATATTGAGTTTGTAAAGCACTCCGCCGGGGAGAAGGGGATAAAGAGTAAACGTGTCCTCCAACACAGACAAAGCTGGACACGTTTACTCTTCGCGGACCATCGCCCAACTCCAACGCCAGATCGTTGCCTGCCGGCGCTGCCCCAGGCTTATTCAGCACTGCCAGCGCACGGCCCGGGAAAAAGTCAAACGCTACCGCGACTGGGACTATTGGGGCAAGCCGGTCTCGAGTCTGGGTGACCGCACCGCGCGTCTGTATATTGTCGGCCTTGCGCCGGCAGCGCATGGCGGCAACCGGACGGGGCGGGTGTTTACCGGAGACCGCAGTGGGGACTGGGTGTTCGGCGCATTATACGCCTCTGGCTTCGCCAACCAGCCGACCTCAACCCATATCGATGATGGCCTCAGGTTACAGGGCGCGTATATCACCGCGGCCGTCCACTGTGCACCGCCGGACAACAAGCCGTCGCGAGAAGAATTCGAAGCCTGCCAACCCTATTTGCTGCGGGAAATCCAACTGCTGAAACAGGTCAGGGTCGTTGTTGGGCTGGGACAACTGGCTTTTTCAGCCTATCTCAAAGCCCGGCGGGAAGTCGGCCTGCGGGTTCCCACGCCCAGACCGAAATTCGGACATGGCAGGCGCTACGACCTGGACGACGTTACCCTTATTGGTTCCTACCATCCCAGCCAACAAAATACCTTTACCGGGCGGCTCACACAGCCCATGTTCCATGCCGTTTTCCGCACGGCTCGGGAGATCATCGAGGGCGCGACGCTTTGAGACGGCAGACTGGCAACAAACCTATTCCGGGAAAATCGCGTTAATGACCTCATCAATCGCGCGCTGGGAGTCGTTGTCGTCCGTCAGCGAGCGGGAGACGGCAACGGTACACGCGCGCCGTGGGGTCACGCCCTGGCGAATGAGCTGGCCGGAATAGATGAGCAGCCGGGTGCTGACACCCTCTTCAAGGCCGCTGGCTTTCAGATGGCGGACCTTTTCGCCCAGCTTGGCGAGGTCGAGCGCGGTTTCCAGTGGCAAATCACTCTCGTGGGCAATGATCTCAGCTTCCTTATCGCGGGGCGGATAGGTGAACTCGACCGTCACAAAGCGCTGCCGCGTAGAATGTTTGAGGTCTTTGAGAATGCTCTGGTAGCCGGGGTTATACGAGATGACCAGCAAAAAATTTTCGTGCGCCTCAAGGATTTCGGCCCGCTTATCAACCGGCAGAATACGCCGATGGTCGGTCAGCGGATGGATAAGAACGATGGTATCCTTGCGCGCTTCCACGATCTCGTCCAGATAACAAATCGCCCCGGTGCGGACTGCCTGGGTCAGCGGTCCGTCCACCCAAACGGTATCATCGCCCTTAATCAGATAGCGTCCGACCAGATCACTGCCCGTCAGGTCTTCGTGGCAGGCGACCGTGACGATGTTTTCCGGGGCTTCCGGGTCGCGGTTCGGCATGAGCACATGAGCCATATGCTCGACAAAGCGGGTCTTGCCGCAGCCGGTCGGGCCTTTCAGCAGCACGGGCAGACGACACTCGTAAGCGGCCTGAAAAATCTCGACCTCATCGCCTATGGGTAGATAAAACGGAACCGCACCATTCGGAGTAGTATCTTCGCTCATAATCGTGACTCGTTTACTCTATTTATGAGGTGGTCGTGAGAGTCTCCATGACTTGCTGGGTATCAATATCGATAAGCTCAACGGTCGCCAAACCACTGATGCCAGTCTTTTGCCCGGCGTCAATGAGCTGGCCCCGGAGTTTTTCTCTGAAACTATCCCGGACAGTCTGAGGCATACCAGCCATGGGGAAATTGCGAAAGAAGACCCTGGCCTGGGTGTGCGACGGCCATTCGATACGGACGATTTTGGGTGCCATCATTTCGTGTGTCCGAAAGAGCGATTCCACCGCTTGCTGAAACGGGGAAACCTGGGTTGACGCTACGGTTTGGGATGGGGCCGTCCCGTTCGAGAATTGTGCCAGGAGCTGGTCGATGCGAGCCTGGACGGTCGTATTATCCGTCAGACTCTTGGCCTGCTGTAATGAGGCGGCGGCTTGTTCGGGCAGGCCCTTCTCCTGGTAGGCCACCCCCAGGTTAAAATGGGCCTGGAAGAAACCGGGCTGCTTGGCCAGGACGGATTGGTATAAAGCAATGGCTCGGTCGACTTGCCCGGTATAGAGGTACATGGTCCCGAGGTCGGTCGTCACACTGGCATTATCCGGGTTCAGCGCCAAGTAGCGCTGATAATACTCGATCGACTGGTGATGTTCCTCAAGGTCGTAGTAGACATTCCCCAAGCCGCGCAACGCATCCAGATCATTCGGTGCAAGCTCAAACAGCTTGCGATAGGAGGCCAGGGCCGCGCTACGGTAGCTGGCATCCAACTGCGACGCCCTGAACTGGACTTCGGCCAGGGTTCGCCACGCATTGGGGTCTTGCGGGGCGGCATTGGCCTGGGCAACCAGTTCCGCAATACGGCTCTGCACTTCCTCGGGCAAGGAAACCTGGGGGTGATCCTGGGGCAGGGCCGAGCCGCCCGTGCTGGCTTGCGTGGAAGGGGTGGGGGTCGGGGCGAAAGGCTCTGTCCGCAGGACAAATACCCAGAGCCCGATGCCAACGGCGAGGTAGCAGGACAAAACGACGAGACCGGGGAGTGGCAGCCGCTGCGTGCCGGTCAGTGATGGGGCGGCCGATTTCTTGGCCTGCTGCCCTCCGGCCTTACCTCCGAGAGGTTCCCCGCAGTTCGTACAAAAATTTGCTTGAGGGATAGTTTTTGTTCCACACTGTGGACAAAAACGCGCTGTCGCCATCCTGCCTCGACCTCCGTGTAGCCTACCTAACAACAATACCCTATGCAGGCTAGACCAGGCAGGAAGCGAATCCCGTTGACAGTCGAGGAGCCGGCTGGATAAGCTGCGGACAGCCCTGGGGAGGAATACATGTCGAAAAAGAGTGCGAAGCGCGACCCACGCCTGGCACGAGGTAAAAAAGCGCTGGAAGAATGGGGAATTCAACCCGCTGCCGGACAAGACCTGGATATTGCCAGCCTGAATGAACGCAGAGGCCAGAACGCTGACGCCGACTTCGCCTTGGCCGCCTTACTGGGCGAAGTCCAGACGGCAGAGTCGGCCCAGTTCCTGGCGGATTGGATCGAGCAGGCGACTGACAAGCATTTGCGCAAAGAGATTAGTCGTGCCCTCTATCGCCTGTCACAAAAAGGGATACAGGCCGACCGACCGCAAAAGGGAACAGGCAAGTCCATTCTCACCCCGATTGAACCGGAGGGCTATCTGTCCTCAATGGACGGGCGAGGCGATCGCCTGGTTTGGATAGTGAAATCACGCGTTGGCGGCGGGTTGCATTTCTTGTCTGCGTTGGTCAATGAACCCGAAGGCATGCGCTATATCGAAGGCACGGAAATATCGCGCAAGATGCTGCGGCAGATACTTCAGGATTTGCTCGACCGCCGCGGCGTGACTATGGTTCAGGTATCGTGGCGGTATTGCGATTTCCTGATGCAGGAAGGCTATGAACGGGCCGAGGCCCAAGACAAAAAAGAAGTCGAATCCTACCCGGCGCTTCGGTCTTTTGTGTCCACCACACCGGCAGAGCCCCAGGCCGTTCCACTGCCGGACAGTTAGCATCGTCAGACAATCGCTGCCGACGACACTTTACTGGCAACGTCCATCCAACTGGGCGAAGAACCGGAAATGCCGCGATGGCTGCTTGATGCAGAATACGCCAAGCCAGA
>WTHD01000225.1 GCA_011523265.1 Candidatus Binatota bacterium | reverse complement strand
GCGCATAGCCGTCGATGAAGTCGTACTGGCTGCGGTGGGCCTCGTCGGCAATGACTACGATGTTGCGCCGCTTTGACAGCAACGGGTGCTGGTCACCCTTTTCCTCGGGGAAGAACTTCTGAATGGTGGTAAAGACCACGCCGCCCGACTCGACCGCGAGCTTGGCGCGCAGGTCGGCCCGGCTTGCCGCCTGCACTGGCGGCTGGTGCAACAGGTCGCGGCAGCGTGCAAACGTACCGAAGAGCTGGTCGTCCAGATCGTTGCGGTCGGTCAGCACCACCACGGTCGGGTTCGCCATCGCCGGCTCACGGACGATACGCCCGGTATAGAAGGCCATCGTCAGGCTCTTGCCCGACCCCTGCGTGTGCCACACCACGCCGATACGCCGGTCGCCGGGCTCGCCGCCCGGCTTGCGGCCCGACTCATAGCGGCCAAGCTGCTCGCCGGTCTGTCCTTCCGCCAACTCTAGCTCCGCAGCCCGCAGGGTCTCGGTCACGGCAACCCTGACCGCGTGGAACTGGTGATAGCCGGCCATTTTCTTGACCAATGCCCCGCTGCCGTCATCCTCAAACACGATGAAGTCGCGGACCAGCGACAGAAAGCGTCCCGGTGTGCATACGCCTTCGAGCATGATCTGCAACTGGGGCATGTGCGGGTCGGCCAGGGTTTCGCCCGAAGTCGTACGCCAGGGCTTGAACCACTCCCGCCCGGCTGTCAGCGTGCCAATACGCGCCTCAACACCGTCCGAGACCAGCAGGGCCGCATTCATGCTGAACAGCGCCGGCAGCTCGGCCTTATAGGTCTGGAGCTGTTGCCAGGCGGTCCAGATGGTCGCGTCTTCGTCGGCCGGGTTCTTGAGTTCGACCACCCCGAGCGGCAGGCCGTTGACGAACAGCACCACATCGGGCCGACGCTCGTGCTTGTTCTCGACCACGGTCAACTGGTTGACCGCCAGCCAGTCGTTATTGGCGGGCGTATCGAAGTCGATCACCCGCGCCTGTGCGCCGCGTACTGCCCCGTCGTCCGTGCGATACTCCACTGTCACGCCATCTACGAGCAGGCGGTGAAAGGCGCGGTTGCGGGCTTCGAGCGTTGGCCCGTCCGGACGGGTCAGCCTGCGAAAAGCGTCGTCCAGGGCTTCGGTCGGCAGGTTGGGATTGAGCCGGGCGAGGGCGTCGCGCAGCCGCCGTTCCAGCACCACCGCTCCGTAGTCGCTACGCTCTGCACCCGGCGTATCGGGCGCAATGTCGGGGCCGTGGGCAACATTCCAGCCGAGGCTTTCGAGCCACGCCAGGGCCGCGTTTTCGACGGTGGATTCGGTGAAGGCAGTCATGTTTTCAGCCAGTCCCTATGATACGGCATTCCCTGATGACCGAAGTAATAGACCATGGTCTGACACATGATACGATTCGATCATGGAAGAAATTCAAATCTCGAAGTTCAAAGCCACATGCCTGGCCGTCCTTGACCGTGTTGGCAGAACGGGACAGCCGGTCCTGATAACCCGTTTCGGGAAGCCGGTCGCCGAGATCATCCCTCCAACACAGGTTCCCTCCGACGCCTGGTTGGGCGTCATGCGGAGACAAGGCTCCATCATCGGCGACCTGATCGAACCCGCTGCCGCGCCGGGCGACTGGGAGGTTTTGGGCGATATACCGGGAAAGACAAGCCCATAGCTGTCATGCTTGGGACACACTGCGGACAGCCGGGAAAGCCCCGCTCAGCCGTCCTCTTCGCGGAACGTAAACCACAGGTCAGAGACGCGCACCGCAGCCTGGGCGAGGCGAAGCACTGCTTCCCCGAGCCCATCGGCTGTGTTGGCCCGCAGCATGAGTTGACCGCGGTGCAGTTCCACGCCCAGGGTCTGGCAGGCGTCCTCGACCAGGCGCGTCTGCTTCAGCGAGCGCCGGCTGCTCGCTGATTGCATACGCAGCCAGCCCAGGGTCTCTCCGAAGTCGGTGACGTAGCAGCCCCCGTCCTGCTCTACGACGAACACGTCCACCATGCCGCCGTCCGGGTACATCAGTGGGGTGCGCACGCGCACGCCCTCGCGTGGGGCGGGCGTGCACTCGAAGAGAGCGGGCAGCGACTTGCCAAGAGACACGCCCAGTTCATCGGCATTCATAGCGGCAGCTCCTCCGAGACGGCTCGTTATTGATTTCCCAATTTATGCTTTCCATCCACATCAAAGCTTTCGTCGTTGATTTTCGACGTGAGCCGGTCATTATTGAGAACGCGGAGAACCGTTTCGATATTCTCTTCGGTAACGACAAGTCTTCCGTCTGGCGAATATTGAATCCCCCATCCATCTTCTTCATTAACTTCCTTCAATTTCTCAAGAAAATTCGCATCTTGGTAGTAGCCTGCTTTTTTAACCTGAGACAACCTTCTGAGACGAGGGATATTATTTCCTACCAACGTGGAAATAGTATTGGCGTCCTGGAACAAGCCGAGCTTAGAAAAATCTTTGACTATCTCATCTCTGTTTTTTTCCATGCCCTCCCGGAAATTCAATGCGGTCTCAAAACTCTTCTTATCGGCAATGAAGAGGACTGATTCGTAGGCGAAGAAGTCGACTTTTCCGTCAATACGGAAAATCTGCTGTCCGTCCAAGCTCATCAGCATGTTGTCCTGATATATCATATTGGTCCATTGGGAGATTTTCTTGGTCGCCCAGCCTTCAGGTACGCGGCGCGCCAAGAACAAAGGCGAACTACCATTGACATCAAAGCGGGCCATATACATCCATGACTCTAGCAGGTTTTCATACCGCTCCACGGCCGGTGGGTCTTCTGCGCCCTGTAGCGTGTCAATAATGCTCTGCATATCCGTGTCTTCAGCCGGAAGACTGAGCAAATCGTCGTCCAAGTCGGTGGTGTTGAAATCGTATGGCCGCGCGGTATTCGACCGATTGATTTTACCGACTGCAATATCTCTCAGATTTTTGGCGAGGGATTCGTGAATATCGACATGTAGGGTTTCATATCTCGCGCTCCGTTGTCTCAGCTTCCGTTTGACAACGAAAAAGGAAACCGACGCGTTGTTCCAGTTTAAGTTCTTGATCGCGTCTAGTTTGGCTCTCAGGTCGTCCATGCTCACACCTCCGGGTTACGCTCGGTGACAACGAATAACTGTTCGGAAACTTCAACGAGCCGACAGCGTTCATTTTTTCGCAGACGGCCGCCCTTTACCAAGAATACATCCTCGCAGTCATGGCCATTGCGCTCGTAGCGAACGTTATAGAGGCTATAGCCCATGCCTGCCAGAACGGGATTGATGAAAACATTGTGAGTTTTCATGGTAAGCCAGTACAAAATGCACATGAAAAAGGCGAAACTAAGCACCAGATTCAAATCTCCCATGTCAATCACGAGGAAGGAAATCATGTATGGGATACTGTAATTGAGAAGCTGGCCCGAACGATTGGAAACCGATTTGACTGTTATCGGAGGAGAGGAGGTTTTGAGACAGTTTACCGAAATACGAAGGATGACACAGGACAGGGCAGATATGAACGCGATTGTTAGGACAAGCCAGGGGTGCATCAGCTCTTTCTTTGAAAAATCAAAATCCTGAATGAGAAAAATCACGGAGAGAGGCGCGTAGGCGCTCAGGAAGATCAAGAGAGACGGGACGAATCGTAGTTTCATGGCCGTACTTCCAATGGTACGTCGAGCATTGTTCACTCGCACTGCTCCACTACTCATACAGCACCTCCTACCAATTTTTCCGCTTCTGGGATACGGATTTCGCCGGATACGAGCCTGGGCAGCAGTGTGTCACGCAGGGCGGCGAGGCTTGAAGATTCACAAGTAGCTTTACGGACCCGAACAAAGAGAGGTCGAACAACTTTCCCGAAACCTTCGGCAATCCCCTCCGCAGGTACAGCCATCAGGTAATGCGACAATGCTTCTGCGGGCACACGCTGGCGACCACTCGAACCTGTCATGCTTTGAATCACAAACTCGCGGAAATCAGCGCTCCGGGCCAGGCAATAGGCAAACTCGTTGGGGCATGGGGGCTTCGGTCGAAGGACGATGTACTCGGTTGAGCCCCAACCGACTTGGTCCTCTTCCAAGAAATCGACATACGCCGTCTTGCCATTTTCCAGGCATGGCGTGATGCGAGCGAGAAGCGTATCCCCGTTGACGAAACGCATTCCTGATCCAAAGGGCCGCTCAATCACCTTGGCAGGGGTATGGCCCGTCGTCGGCATATTCGCCATGTCGAGATAGGGTGCGACGCTTCCTTTACGGAGCGGACGCGGCGGATTGATTGACATTGCGTCGGGAAGCGGCTTGACCTCCCACCCCGCCGGGATAGGGCCGAGTTCGGAGTCTACGAAACTGTCCGGGAACAAGGCCACGATACCTGTATCCATCCCGTCAAGATACGCCCGAGCCCGCTCGACCGTCCAATCACTCCCCCCTTGAGGGGGAGTCGCAACAGACAAGCCGTCAGGCGCCGGCTGTTGCGGAGGGGGGTCTCCCCTCCCCGAAAGACTCGCGTCTTTCGACCCTCCCTCAAGGGGAGGGTGATGAGGCAACACAGCATAAATGCGCTCCAACACCTCGAAACAGTTCTCGAAGACCTCGTTGTTCCAGAAACGCAACACCCGATAGCCCCGCTC
>WTHD01000193.1 GCA_011523265.1 Candidatus Binatota bacterium | reverse complement strand
GGATTAGGGATTGGGGGTTGGGGGCTGGGGAAGCGGACAGTGTTCTGAGCAATTCGTAATGAAGAGGAGGACGAGTATATGCAATTTGGTTTTATGGAGGATTTCCGGAATCCCGAGCCTTGGGCGCGGCCATTTCCCGAGCTGTATAACGCGATCTTAGACCAAACCGTTCGGGCCGAGGAACTCGGTTACGATCACGTCTGGCTGACCGAGCACCACTTTACTGAGGATGGCTATAATCCGTCGCTACTGCCGACCGCGACGGCGATTGCCACCCGAACGAGCACCATTCGGATTGGGACGTTTATTCTGCTGCTGCCCTTCCAGCATCCGATCCGGGTGGCGGAAGACGCAACCTGTGTCGATATCTGGTCAAATGGTCGGTTCGACCTGGGCGTCGGGCAGGGCTATTCGTATATGGAGTTTGACGCCCTGTGTATGCCGCGCAAGGAACGTTCGGCACGTTTACGCGAGGGCGTTGAGTTGATTCAAAAAGTCTGGACCGAGGACGCGGTCTCGTTTGACGGACGTTTCACCCAGGTGAAAGACCTGACCCTAAGCCCCAAGCCGGTACAGCAGCCCATGCCGCTGTGGATCGGCGCGCGAGCCGAGAAGGCCACCCGCAGCGCGGCCCGGTTGGGCTGTCATCTCATGGCAACCATCGGCCCTGACCCGGCGGCGTGGTATATCGACGAACTCAAAAAATGCGGGCGCAACCCGGACGATTTCAACATCGCGCAACTGCGCTTGGTGTATCTGGCCGACACCGAAGACCAGGCCTGGGAGGACTGCCAGGACCATTTGTTCAGCATGATGGAGTTCTACGGCCATATTCTGGCCGAGGCGAACGATGCGCCTGGAGATAAGGATGTGTGGACCTACACCAAGCCGGAGGAACTCCGCCACTCGGCTTTTGGTGAGGCGGTGATGATCGGTACGCCGGATCAGGTCGCCCGAAAAATGGAACGCTTCAAAAACGAGTTCCAATGCACCCATTTCATCATGAGCACGCAACTGGCCGGCATGGACCCCAAGAAATCGACCCGCTCGCTGGAGCTGTTCGCCAAGGAGATCATGCCGGGGTTTAGGGGGTAGGGGAAGGAATGTCCTGCCCCTGGTGGTGATGCGTATCGAGTAGGTCGGTTGGCAGGGGTGAACTTATGGAGCGAAGGGACGCAGCAGGTTGTGAAATGGTTGCGTGTCCTTCCATCGATACGTCTCGAAATCGCGCTGATCCGTGGAAAGAATCCGGCCTTCTCCGAGTTCGGTTGCCGCCACCGTTCGTCAAGGCCACTCCTCCAAGTCACGCATAAGGTAACGCTTATATTGGCTCGCCAAGTCTGCGGGGCCTTCGGCACAACCTACAAAGTTGCTGCTCAACAAGGCGCCGAGCTTGTCGCGAGATCGCCCGGCTTGTTGGCGATACATGAGGTCAATGGCACGCTTGACGATTTCGCTTGTGCTGAGCCGCGTCAGCGCTTGAAGTTGCCGCAGCTTCTCCGCCCGCTCGTCATCCAATCGCGCATTGATTCGCATACCGAGAGTTGTCCTATCGCCTACCAAGAACGTGATCGTAGTCTGCATGCGAGCCAACCCAGAACCACAACATGCCCCTGGTATCTCGCTTGCCGATAGCACGGTAGCCTTTGGAGATACGCACCGAGTAAATCGGTTGGGATGGGTGGACTTGTTTGAAACGGAGGCTCTGGTCCCAGGGGTTGGCCTCGAATCGCTGGTACGCGACCTTCGCCTGTCGTTGGATTGCGTCCGGCAGGGTCTGCAACTGCTGGCGAAACTGTCGAGTGGTCCGGGACCTCACAGAGTATCCGGGTCAAGTGCTTCGGTCAGCCCTTCGCGATCTTCTTGCTCGGCCTCTGCCGCGAGTTGTTCGAGCGTGTCATGCGAACGTGCAAATGCCGCCTGCCACCGCTGCTCATCTGCTATTTCTTCCAGAATAATCGCAGCAATAGCATCTTGTTGATCTACTGGAAGTCGTTTGGCCTGCTCCACTGCCCTGTCAAGCATTTCGCTCATAGCCGAGGTTCTCCCTCATCGGATTATGCCGGGCCAAGTGTCTTAGTAACGATACTCGTAAGATGAACCCGACAGGCTAAAAAAGCAAGTTCATTTAGGATAGTAAGAAGTCCAACAGGAGGCATTCATGCGATTTGAAAACACGGGTGTCCTGATCACCGGCGCGGGGAGCGGGATCGGGCGGGCGGCAAGCCTGGCCTTTGCCGCGGAAGGCGCTGCGATTGCTACAGCCGACCTCCGGCTTGAATCGGCCCAGGCAACCGCCAGCGCGGTTGAGGAATTAGGCCGGACGGCCGTGGCTCTCCAGGTCGATGTCACGCAACCGGATTCGGTGCGGGCCATGGTCGAGCAGGCCGTGGCCGGACTCGGCTCACTCGATGTGCTGATCAACAGCGCGGGGGTGCGTGAGATCGTACCCTTCCTGGACTTGCCGGCCGAAGAATGGATGAAGGTCATTGGCACGAACCTGACCGGGACGTTTCTGTGCAGTCAAGCCGCTGCCCGGCACCTGATTGCGCAGAATAAAAGCGGAAAAATCATTAACCTGTCGTCGGTCGCCGGTCTCGTGGGCGTGCCGAACCGGGCGGCCTATGTAGCCTCCAAGCATGGGGTGGTTGGCCTGACCAAGGAAATGGCTATGGAACTGGCCGATAAGCATATTCAGGTTAATGCCATTGCCCCAGGCGTGGTCGAGACCGCCATGACCGCGGGCTATTTTGACCAGCCGGATATCGTGGCCTCGCTCAAAAAGGCGCATCCGGCCGGACGCTGGGCTCAGCCGGAAGAAATCGCCCGGCTGATGTTATTCCTGGCGTCTGAGGACGCCGACTTCATGACCGGTGCGACGATTCCCATCGACGGTGGGTTTGTGGCCGGCAAGGCTATCTAAGGGAGCGTGACATGACCGAACACAAACAGATTCTCGAAGGGGTCCGTATTCTTGACCTGACCCAATGGCTAGCCGGACCGCAGGCCACGCGGCTGATGGTGGACCTCGGGGCCGAAGTCATCAAGGTTGAACTCCCACCCAAGGGCGAACACAGCCGGCATATCCGCATCGTGCCCAAGGACGGCAAGGACGGCGCCACGCCGAGCTATTTCATCATGCACAACCGGGGTAAGAAGAGCCTGTGCGTGGATATCAAAACTTCGGCCGGCCAGGCTGTTATCAAGGATTTGGTCCAGCACTGCGACGTGCTGTTCGAGAACTTCACGCCCGGCATCATGGAGCGCTACGGCCTGACCTATGAGAGCCTGTCCGCCGTCAACCCGAGCCTCGTCATGTGCTCGGTCTCGACCTATGGGCAGACCGGCCCATACTCCCGCCGCATCGGCAACGATCTGGTCGCCCTGGCGGCCGGCGGCTTGCTGCATCTGGTCGGCGAGCCGGACGGCTATCCGGCCTATCCGGCCTCGGCCATCGGTGATCACATGACCGCGCTCAACGCCTTTGGCGCGATCATGGCAGCCCTGTTTCATCGCCAGCGCACGGGCGAGGGCCAGCATATCGACCTGGCCCTGGTGGACTGCACCTATAACTCGCACGACTGGGCGCTGGCGGCCTATAGCGTGACCGACGGCGCGGTCGACCCGCAGCGCGGCGGCTCGCACCGGGCCGGGGCGCTTCCGTACGGGGCGGTCAAATCAAAGGACGGCTATATCGCCATCGGGCTGATCACCGAGGACCACTGGGTGACTCTGGTCAAACGCATGGGACACGAAGAGTTACTGACCTCGCCCGAGTTCAAGACCAACCGCTGGCGCATTCAGAACGCCGACGCCCTGCGGGTCATTATCGAAGAGTGGCTGCAATCGCTGCCGAGCGACGAAGAGGCGATTCGGATTATGGCCGACGAACTCCGCCTGCCGGTTGCTCCGATTCTGTCCATCGGCCAATTCGCGGAAGACCCACATTTAAGCAAACGCATGGTCGAGACCATGCCCAGCCCCGACTACGGCGAACTGAAGCTGCTCCAATCCCCCCACAAATTCTCCAAAACCCCGCCGCGCATCCCCGGACCGGCCTCGCGCCTCGGCCAACATACGGACGAGCTACTGGGTGGCCTGTGCGGCTATACGGCCGAGCAAATACAGGAATTAAAGGACCAGGGCATCCTTGTTGAGAATGCGGAAGGGTAGCTGATTATCGGCTCATGACAAGGAGAACGTATGCAGAAGCGGAAAAAAACGACGGGCAGTTGGAGAACGAGCGGCAGGCTGACAATCGGGCTCGTCTGTGCCGTGGGCCTGTTGCCGCTGACCGCCCACGCCCAAAACACGGCCTACAACCAGACCGCTCTGGTCGCGCTGTGCCAGATATCCGCCGCCGGCACCTCGGGCCGATTCGACACCGCCGAGCAACTCTTCAGCGAGGGCAAGGACGCCGGGCTCAGCGCACTCCAGATGTATGAGGCCGTCCTGAACCTGCTGCCCTACATCGGCTATCCACGGACCCTGAGTACGCTGATACGCTTTCAGCAGGTATATCCCGACTACATCGACCAGCGTTCCCAGGGGCAGAGTCCGCAGCCGACCGAACCCTGGCCGGAGTACGCTCCAACCATCTGGGGAGAGCGCGGGATGCAGATTCAAGAGC
>WTHD01000278.1 GCA_011523265.1 Candidatus Binatota bacterium | reverse complement strand
GGTCTCCTTCTGACCTCTTCTGTTATCACGATTGCCTTTGTTGCCGTGACCCGGTTTCGTACCGGACGGCTGAGAATGAGAAGCGGAAGAACCCTGGCCGCCTGGCCGCGAGTTCCCCCGCCGAGACGCTGAGGGGGGTCGCCGGGATGCCACCCGTGCAGCCTACAAAGCTGCTCAGCCGGCGTCAACGACTTCACCGGTGGAAAGAGACAAGCCCTCGGCCAAGCCAGTTGTGTCTGTTCTGATCCGAATGGAGCATGGCTCGGAACTCCTTTCCAAGGATTTGACCGTTGTGGGTTGTGATTTGTAGCAATTTACCTACAATCGGACCCAGAAACGGAGGCTCAGCGTATGAAGATCACTACCCTGACCAGCCGGGAGTTTAACCATGACGTGAGCAAAGCCAAAAGGGACGCCGCGATGGGGCCGGTTTTTATCACTGACCGGGGCCGGACAGCGCATGTTTTGCTGACGATTGAGGACTATCTCAAGATCACCAAGACGGAAGAAAGCATCGTCGAGTTACTGGCCATGCCAGAAGCTGCGGATATAGATTTTGAGCCGCCCCGCCTGGACGACGAAATGGGGAGAACCGCGGACTTATCCTGATGTATCTGCTCGACACCAATGTCATTGCCGAATTGAGAAAAGCGGAGTCGCCCAGAGTCGATCACAACGTCCTGGCGTGGGCCGACAGTGTCTCGGCGGCAAGCCTCTTCTTATCGGTTATTACGGTCTTGGAGCTTGAAAAGGGGGTGCTGTTGATCGAGCGTCGAGACCCGCCACAGGGCACGGTCCTGCGCTCTTGGCTCGACACGCATGTGTTCCCGGCATTTCGTGATCGCATTCTGCCTGTCGATACCGCAGTCGCACAATGTTGCGCCAGACTTCACGTCCCCGCCCCACGGCCGGACCGTGATGCGCTCACCGCGGCCACGGCCCTGGTGCATGGACTGACGGTAGTGACCCGTAATGTTGAGGACTTTGCGCCGACAGGCGTTGCAATAGTCAATCCGTGGGCAGACCCGCAATCTGCGTAATCGCTGTCCGACGGCAGTCTTTCACTTCTCCCTCTCTCCAATCTCCTCCTCATATGGCCAGTATCAAGGGCGTGATGTCAGCCACCGAGACGGGTACAGCACCGAGTTGAATGAGGTGGGCGTTGTCCGGCGAGTCCAGGGCGAACACCGGTTTGCCTCGGGCCAGCGCATCCTTGCACAGCTTCTCAGTCTTGCCGCCCTTTTCGGCGTGGGCGATGAGAAGACGGGCGGCAAGCGCGGCAACATGGGCGTTACGCTCGGCGGCAATGGCTGCGGTGGGGCGACGGAGCTTGTCGTCAAAGAAAGAGAGGAGCAGGAGACGGCTGTCAGCGAGCGGCTTCTTCCAGCCTTTTGGAAGCCGCATATTGCCGAGCCCCCGCGCCGGACAGACCACGACCGACGCCGAACCTCGCAACAGCAGGTCCAAACACTCCTTCTCCATCGGCGATTGAAAACCGCCGACAATCGTCGCATCGGTTTCGCGCAGTGCTCGCGCAAGATCGTAGGTCTTGAGAATCACGTCACCCGGACAGCGCACCGAGCAGAAGAAGCCGACCAGCCGTTTATCGAGTATACCGATGTCACCCTGTAAGGCGACCACAGACGCGCTCCCCGCCTCAGCACGACGCCGCAATGCTGTCGGTGTGTCCGGGGCTTTCAGTTCGTAGCGTCTGATCTTCAATCGTTCACGTCCAGTTACGCCGTCTCAAATTCCAGGGGAATCAGAGTAACTTCACAAACTCCGCCACGCCGAGGTCAGCCCGTCTGATGATGGCGCGTAAGGTCCCCCGGTCCAACTCTTTATGGTCAGGGACAACAACCTGAGCGAAAGGATTGTCGCGGCGCAGAATCATATGGCTGCCCTGTTGGCGCTTCAGGGAGAAGCCGACTTTACCGAGCGCTCTGGCGCAGTCTCGTCCTGAAATCCTGGGCAAGCCGCTCATACAGTCACAAGTAGCACGTCACAATGTTCTTCCGGCACTGGCAGGCCATCTTCCTGGAGCGAGAGGATATACCCCTGTATAGCCTCCTTGATATTGGCAATCGCTTCCTGCTTCGTGCCTCCCTGGCTGATGCAGCCGCGCAAGCTGGGACATTCAGCAACCCAATAACCGTCTTCTCCGGGGTAAAGCACTACTTGTCTCATCGTGTTCCCTTTCTGCTTCAAGGCTACCCATTATTCGATAAGCATGGCGAGTACCTCGGGTTATTCGCCGTCAACGCTCCGGTTGGCATCCATCAAGTCGTACAGCGCGACATTACGGCCCGCTCGTTTCGCTTCGAGCCATCGCTTGAAGGATCGCTGGCTTTCTCCAGACGGACGCCCCGCAATGAGTCCCTCGACGCTGAGGTCTTCGTCCAAGTCGGGCCATCTGATTCCCTGGCCCTCGCCGACCAGCTCCCAGTTGTCCCTCTCCTCCCGAGTGGCGTGGACGAGCCTTGGATACCAAGCCAGGGGCACGGAGATGGTGCGCCCATCCGAGAGATCAGCCCTGAGCGTGTCCTCTGTAACCACAACCTCTTTCGCTTCCGGGACTCGGACCTCAATCGTCGAAGTAATCATTCCAAGCCTCCATAAATAAGCGGCTAAGCCGTCTCAAATTCCAGGGCGGAGAGATTCAGATTGGAGGAGCGTTTCGAGAGGTGGAGCATTTCTACACCCACCACTTCGTTCGCCTCGTTGTAATCAAGCACTACGCCCGGCGAGACCTCTTTAGACTCGACAATGGCGGAATCGTCGAGGCGCAAGTAGAGAGCGTCGGCTTCCTTATCGACGTGGAGTTTCATCATTCTCCTTTCATGTTGCGATCAAAGAATACGCTCACTACCCGCCAAGGCGAAACGCGGGTGTTGACAGCTACACGCAGCACCCGGCCGTCCCGCTCCAGGACAGGGCAAAAAAAACGCTCTACCTCGGGGTCGTTCGGGTCGGGCTCGCGCAGCGCTGGCTTGGCTATCGCTCGCTCGACCCACTCTACTGAGACCGCTCGTTCTGCCATTACGTGAACCGCGTGCTTGGTAAATTCCAGCTTTATTGCTTCGGATGGCGTAGAGTCACTCCTCATCACGGTCCAGATTGTCCAGGCCTATGCGGTATTTAATGTCGTAGTTGATGATGAAGTCCAATTCCTCGTCAGTGAAACCGTAGTGATGCGCCAGGACTCTGTCTATCCGGTCGATGATAGGCTTGGATTTCTGAACTTTGAAAGATTGCGTTTCTGTCCTTCCAGTCTTCTTCTGGTTCCGAACGAGCATGGCGCTGTTTCTTCGCAAGTCTGCAATATATTCCGCTCCTAACTGCTGCATCTCAGGATCATTCATCGCCGCTTCTGGTACGGGAAAATTCCTCCAGTCTGAAGGGTTAAGGTCTCTCAAGTTGGATGTCACTGTGTACCACCACCAATATACGCCACTGCTCAAGACGGCTGCGGCTGGCTGCACGTGTCCTTTGTCTGTCAGCGCAAACTTCGTCTCTCGCGACGAATTGCCAGCAACGCCGTTGACGTAAAATGCTGGGGCGAAATCGGTGAACACTTTCCAATAGAGACCACCCGTTGTGCGATAATAAACCCGATTCTTCGATTTTCCCGTAAAATTCTCTACTGTTTTGCCAATTGAGAGACATTTCCGCAGTATCGAGCTTTCGACGCGCTCTCCAAGTTTTGGCGCCCAGAATGCTCTTCGGCCTCTTGGACACTCTGCGTATCTCACGGTGGGAGTCAAATAATCTCGGCTATCCGCATTCCATTTGAGATAAGCCGTAGAGAAAGTTTCTCCTTTATTCCGTGGCTTTGCGGATACGAAGATGGTTAAAGCTCGATTTACCGTGTCGAACAGCTTCCCTGGTCTCCAGGAGAAGTTCGAGTACCAGCAATCGCGGTTTTTCTCTAACATCCGCTGCAAAATGGTCATGCGTTGAGTAGACACCAAAGCCAGGGGTACGATCATGCTTATAGCTCCACCTCTCGCACGAAGAGCGAGGCTACGTTCGATACACATCGCATGAATGGCCCTGCTATCTATGCACGCAAAATTTCGTGGCGAGTAGCAAACTTCTCGTGTTTCCAGATACGGCGGATTCCCAATGATCACATCGAATCCGCCCTCGCGCATAATACCGTAGAACTCGACGAACCAGTGAAAAGGCTGGTGGCTATCACGCCATTGTTGATACGCTCGCCTTCTCGTTTTGACGCCGTATTCACCTCCCAAATACTCGTCTAATTCGTCTCGCAAGTTGTCGAGCCGCTCCCGCAGCGCCAACTTTGCGGTAGAGAACTCGCTAGCATCCATACCGTGATCAGTCTGCATTTCGCGGAACTTACGAAATTTTCGGTAGGCGAGTTCGGCGTCCTCTTCAATGCGTTTGAGTTGGGCCTCATCTTCCGCGTAAAGCATTCTGTGCTGCCCATCGGCAGTAATGGTCGCGGCTTCCCGTATCTCCTCCAGCGACGTGAAGCCAACCAGCGTGTTGCCGGCGCGGACGTTGAAGTCGATATCGGGCAAGGGCTCGATCTGCTCGTAACTCTCCAGTTGAGCGACAAGCTTGAGGAAGAGTCGCAGCTTGCAGATTTCTACAGCCTCTTCCATGATAT
>WTHD01000106.1 GCA_011523265.1 Candidatus Binatota bacterium | reverse complement strand
TGACGACAGACACGATATTCTCGCGGGCGAGTTGGGCCAGGGTTTGCGCCACCAGTTCCTCGGCAGCAAGCGGCGGGCGCCGCTCATGAAAGACATCCCCAGTCACCAGGACGGCATCAACTTGCTCGCGCTTGGCAATATCAATAATCTCGGCAAACACCGCCCGGTGCTCATCCATCCGCGAGCGATTGCGAATAGTCCGGCCCACGTGCCAGTCTGAGGTGTGGAGAAATCTCATGCCCGCGTCCTTAATACTCGCTTTCCCGGACTCGGGACAGTTTCAAAGCGGGGGGCGGTAGTTTTTGCTCGTCCGCCCGGGTCGCCCAGGCCGGCATCGGGAATAGAATCGGGACCGGGGTGGGAATGTCGGGTTGAGACACGATCATCCGCCCTGACGTTAAAATAGCGGCCCGCTTGCGCAGGGTTGGCGGCAGAAAACCATATTCGGCCCGCTCGGCTTCGGCGGCATCCAGCCGGCCAACGACCCGAAACGCAGGGTTGGCAACAATCCGCCGCTCCACTTCGGACGCGGTCTGCTGCGCACCGATCAGAATCGTGCCGCTGGACCGCCCCCGCTCGGCAATTTCAAGCAACCGCTCTCGAATCGGAGACCAGCCGTCACGGGGCGCGTAGCGGTTCAATTCGTCCACAACGATAAAACACAGGGGTTCCGCCGAGCCGGTCGCTTCTTTTTCTTCTTGAATCTGTTGGAGCACGGAGCCCACCACAAAACTCTTGCCCACCTCGTACAGTCCGCTCAGGCTGACTACGGTCACCTGCTTATTGCGCCAGTTGATCGCGTGCCGGGCCGCGTCGGAGTCCGCGGGGTCGCGAATAAGATACGCGACCTTGTCTTCCGCGCTGTACAGACGGCGCATAAACGCGCCGACCGTACCGGGCGAATGGTTGGTTGAACTCGCAAGCGTCTCCATCGCTCGGAGGAGGGTCGGAAAATCGCGAACCTCGGTCGGAGGGAGTGGGCTGTCGTCCTCTGCCAAGTCCTCGCCCAAGGGGAGCAACACGCCCGGACCCGGACCGCTTTTCTCGGCGTCTTCAGCTGCTTCGAGGAGTTTGCGTTCGACCTGATAGGTCAGGGCTGACAGCAAGGAGGCGTCTTCCCCGCCTTCAGAAAACAGATAGCGCAGCAGGCGTTGCCGGCAGAAATCCCGGACCGTCCAAAAGTAGGGCGTGACCTCATCCGCCTTACGGGAGCTGACCTTGGGCATGATCGGTCCGCGCGCACTCTCCGTAGGCGGGACATAGAATTGAACCGAATCAAACGGTTCCGCCGGCAGGCCCAGTTGGGCGTAGAGGGCCTCGTCTTCTACGGGCATGACGTTACTGGCCTTGTCCAGGAACAGCAGGTCCTCGCCTTTGACATTGAAGATAATGGCGTGGGTGTTTTTCGCGTCGGTCAGATGCCCGCAGTGCAGCAGGCTGTGGAGCAGAAAGGTGGAGTAGGTCGTCTTGGTCGCAATGCCGGACACGCCGCTGATATTCATATGCGCGCCCTTGCGGCCGTTCAGAAAATCGAGGTTACCGTACACGACTTCCTTGCCGGACAGGGACAGGCCGATCGGGAACTTGCGCTCCATCTTGTCCATGAACAGGGCTTGCGCGAACTCTTCATCCTCGACCGTCCGGACCGGGTCGCCCGGCATCGGCGGATAATAATACTCCGGTATCAGGCGGGTCACTTTGACGTGCGCGGCGATAGAGAGTTCAACGGGCAGACCGCGTTCCGCCTCAACCACGTCGGAGTCAAACGTCGAGCCCTGATGGCGGGCCCGGACGATATCAACCATACCGAACAATTTCAGCGGTCCGTTGGGCGAGTCGGTCTCGACCACGATGGCATCGTCAACCTGAATCGCTTCGCCTTCTTCGAGCCATACCCAGAATTCGAGCGGGGTGGCGTCCTGCGTGCCGATGACTCTCCCCATACGTTCTCCTTTCCGTTTGGCTATACCTGGTTCAGGAGGGCCTTCTCAATACACCGCCGGACCAGCTTGGGGTCACCCAGCCGGTGCCGCAGCCGTCGCTCCAGTCCGCCGATGGGGATCAAGTTTTGAGGGGCGCGGGGGTCTTTTGGCGCGCGGGAGGCCAGAGATGAAACAGCATGTGCGGCTTGATCTAACAGTCTGACCGCCTGCTGAATACCAAGTCCAAGCTTCACTTCTAAGCGCACCAGTCCGGTAAATGGATGTTCGATCGGTCGCGGATTCGCCAAACGTAGATAACAGGTGAACACCTCAAAACTTTTGCGCCTGCTGCTGCCAGAGAATTGGAACAGTGGGGTTCGTTCACCCGGCTGAAGCTGTTCGAGAATTTTTGCCTCTTGGGGCGCAAGATACATCCGTTGAATCGTCTTGATGACCCCAACAACTGAGGAGCTATCGCTTAAAAAGGTCAGATTACCGTCCGCAAGGATGAGACGCTCATCCCCGGACAGCTTTCGGGCCAAATCAACCTCGGCCTGTCGCATTGCGGTCATGAGGCTTTCCCGTAAGGAGTCCGGGGTGAGGTCTGACACGCTCATGCTCCGGTAGCGCATGGGAATCTTTCCACCCGTTCCTGCCGCGACCAGCACATCCTGGCCGGATTGCCCCCCGCCAACAATAAACAGGCGGTCGAGCTGTTCCTCGATAATCTCAACCCGACGGTCAATAACGACCGCCCCGGCCGCGTACGACCCGAACAGGGCCAGAAAGCGCGTGTCGGCGTCACTCAGGATCGCGGGCGCATCGACCCGCATGACGCCGTCAATCACCGCGGTCATGTGCGGCCTCTGCTCGGGAGCTGGTGTCCGGGGCTGCCACGGACCGGCCTCAATCTGCTGACCCGTCACTTGCGCGGAGAGCTGTTCTGCATCGACCGCCTGTGGCGTCGAAATCTGGCTGCCGTAATCGCCCCCCCAGGGGTCCAGACTGATACGCATGGGTCCTGGACTTATATTTTCTTTTCCGGTGAGCGCACGATTTGTCGCTCGCGGATCGTCACGATCGTTCGTCCATCGGCATCCGTAATCGTCGACTCCCGCACAATGATCTCCATGGGGCCGCTCCGGCCTGTTTTTTCATACACATCGGCCACACGCGAGGTAATGGTATAGGTCTGCCCGGCAATAATCTCGTCGTGGAATTCGAGTTCCTGTCCCGCGTTCAGACTCATGAAGCCGGACGGGAGCGGGACTTCAGGCAGCATTCTGCCGCCACGCATCCGCATACAAAACATCGGGGGGGCAATAACGTCCGGGTAGCCGGCGGCACGCGCCGCCGCAACGTCCGTATACAGCGGGTTCAGGTCGCCCATCGCCTCGGCAAAGGATTGAATATCCTCGGCGGTCACCGTCACCGGATCGAGTTGGACGCCTTGTTTGGCCTTCGGATCAATTTCGAGCATCATGCGGGGCCTCGTTCTGAGTGTGACTTTTCAGCTCAACACTACGCAAGCATTCTCATACGCGCAAACAAAAAAAGGGACACGATATGCCGTGTCCCTTTTCGATAGATAGGCTACTTCAACGGGGAATGCACCCTAGTAGATCTTCTCATAGAATTCGAGCTCTGGCGCGCCGGCGAGGATGGCCCTCAGGTCCACCCCGAGTTCGCCCAGATGCTTACGATGGGCATCAAAAGCGGCCTGGTCCGTATACTCTTCGTAGAACACAAACGTGCTCGGATTTTCTTTTGAGCGGTTCATCACATAGGCGCTGTTGCCGGGCTCTTCACGCACGGCCGGGACAACGTCCTTCATGGCATCAATAAAATCCTGCTCCTTGCCTTCGCGAACCGTCAGCTTTGCAAGCAATGAAATCATGCTTTGCCTCCTTTTCCTTCCGTAAGATATGCTCCGTTTTGCCTGAGCCCGGACCGTTTGGCAACACCGCAAACGCCAGGCCGAACCACCTGTCACAAGCGCACCGCCACTTCGATACCCCACACCGGCGGCTCGTTGACGTAGCCGGCCAGATTGTTGAAGTCGAGGCCGCCGGTGGGCGAGACGTTGTTCAGGATGTTGCGGCCAAAGGCGGCCACTTCCAGACGGCCCGAGGCCGACAGCCAGGACAGGCGCAGGCCGCCCTCAAGCAGATGATTGTCGCGGAACTCGCGCGACTCATACAGAAAGAAATTGATGCGGCTGCGGTACGCCCAGTCGGTCGCCAGGATCAAGGCCGCGCCGCTGGGTAACACGCGCGTATAGCTCAGGTTCAGGTTGGCGATCCAGCGGGGGGCTTGAGGCAGGCGGTTGCCGTCAATGGAGACCGTACCTGGAACCGGGCCGGGCGGGTCCAGGACCGTACAGTCCGAGCCGCACGGCTGAACGAACAGATCGGTATCGTCGAGCCGGGTGTAGTTATAACTCAGGCCGGCCGTCAGGCGCAGGCCATAACCCAGGGCTACGGCCCCCTCCGCCTCGATGCCCCGTCCGATGGTACGGTCGGCGTTCAGCAGCCGGTTGGCGTTGTCCACACCGCTCCCCGCGGTGAGCTGCTGATCGTGCATCCAGAAATGATAGGCCGCCAAGTCCAGATGGACACGCTGCCGCCACACACGCAGCTTCAGACCAAGTTCGACCGAGATGATATCCTCGGTATCGGCCACGGTCACCTCGTCGCCGAACAGCAACCGGCCCTGGAT
>WTHD01000047.1 GCA_011523265.1 Candidatus Binatota bacterium | reverse complement strand
CCGTAGGCATGCACGGTGATATGACGCCGGTCGGCGTTGCGCACCGCGGCCGGCCGATTGTCGGTCGGCCGCAGCCCGCGGCCGTCAGCGTAGTAAATATAAAAGAGTCGGGCATCGCTTGTTTTCGCGAACGCTGGCCGTGTCACGTTGAACCCGGTGTAGAGCACGTCGATGTCGTCCACGGTCTTCATGCCGGCCAAGTCGAAACCACCTTGGGTAGGGTGCGAGCCGTGGACGGTGAGGTTGTACGCGCCCTTGGTGTAGCTGGCCGTAAAGCCGTCGTAAGAGCGCCCGGTGTGCGACCAGGCGAATGGGCCGATCATACGCTGTGAGACGCGAAAACGCTTGACCCAGTCAAGCGTCGGGTCCTTGCTCATGACCTCCGCACCTGCTGCAAACAGCATCCGCCCGCCTTTGAGCTTCAGACCCGGTATCCCCAGCTTCTTGAGGGTGAGATGCGCCTGCTTGAGAAAGACAACGGCATCGTCGTCTTTGCGATTATGCGCCCGATAGACATGACCCAAACCGAACGCTCCCTGTGGGGCTGGGCCAACGGCGTCGTCGGGGAGACCCAGCAGGGACGTATTCTGTGTCTCGACATACAGGTCGAACAGGTCGTCGCTCCACTTGAGACCCAGCTTGGCAACAGTGGCCGCGTAGGCATAACTGTTATCGCCAGAGCTTGGACCAAACCAATCCCAGAATTCGCCTCGTGTGCGCAGGCTGGCCGAGAGCGACAGCTTCGTTGATATCTGGGAGAGCGGCAGTTCCGCCCTCAGCGATGCCGGAGCCAGCAGGAGGAGGCTTACGCCAACCAGCATTACGCCTCCCCATCGAGTCGTACGGCATGTCTGACAAATTAGCCGATGGATCGCCTCAGTAGCTTTCGTCACGGTTTTTTCATAGATACTCATAACTTCCCTCTCAAAATCCTCGACCGACGAGTGTCTCTGCGGACTCGGGTAGTTGCCGGAAGCGTTTGCCGACGTTTGACGGGGGCAATCCCAATGCCCACCATGTAACGCCTGGCGGCGGAGAGCAACGTGTCAGGAGTAAAGTGGAAGTCGCACGCTCCTGAGTGAGCAAGGCTGCGTCTGGGATATCCCGGGTTTCGTGACCTAGCCCACATGTATGAGCGCCTGCGTCTTTAGTATGAACACGCCAGAGCAAAACGCTTAATGATTACACACAACTCCAGCTACTCCGTTACGAAGAGACGGATGATGACGCCGCCCATCACATCACCGAGCTTAAAGTCGTTCCGTGGCGACTTGGGATGGCTGTTGTGACATGTGACACACGCCTCGACATTCGCCACATCCGCATAGATGGCCACGAAGCTTTGCTTACCGAAGAAGTTCTCCTCGGCATAGAAACGTTCCTCGGGATTGGCCTTCCCGTGCTGGAGGCCCTGCTCCTCCACGGGGGTGATCGGACCCATCGCCTCGTTGATCGGGGTGAGCGCCCGTAGCGCGAGCCAGAAGTTACCGATTTCACCGGTTTCATCCAAGAGTTCCTCGGCAGCGAAACGGAACATCTGCGCCGGCAACGGCAGCCCCTTCTCGTCTTTGAAATGCTCCGATGCGGTGACAATTGATTCCTCGTTGGAGAGCCGCTGTACAATATCCCTCGTATAGACCTTGCGATTGGCAAAGGCCAACTCGTAGAGCATGTCAGCGACTTGACGATGCGGGATCCCGTCTGCGGAGACACTGGCACTAGTAGCGACGGTGAGACTGAGAGTCAAGATCATGATCTTAGTCAATGATATCATTGAGAGCTCCTGATGACGCAGAAAGATTCGTCTGACCTACCCCGCTTGGGCGGCCACTTGGGCGAGGGTATCCAGGTTCCTAATGAGTCTCAGAACCTGAGCGAACACATCCGCTGGCTTTTTGTTCCGTGGTGCATCGCGAGCCTCGTGTGGCAAATTAATATCCATATGCAGCTTTATCCGCGTCATCTCCGCCAGCATGATATTGGTAATCTCATAGACCTCCGTCGGGGTTACCCGTACAAGCGTCAGATTCGGAACGTTGGATGCATCCATGCCCAGCCTGTTCTGAAGGTCAATGACTTTATATGAAGCTCTCAGCACCTGCTGGGCGACGTCCTGTGGGCGTTTGCTACCCTCCACTGCGGGCGGGTCAAGTTCGAGAGAAGCTCCGAGCTTGGCAGCAATCAGTCCCATGTCGTCGTGAATGTGCATCACATTCCCAAATACATCGTTCGGCGTTAGTGGTCGCCCCACAAGCCCGTCCAGCAGGAACGACGCATCCCCCAAGTTTTTATAGACCAGTGATGGTGTCTTGCCACCGGCAAAGGGAGCAGATTCGATCTGGGTCTCAATAACGAGTTGTCCCTTTATTCTCCGAAGTTCTTCGAGGATGGTCTGCACCGAGCCCAAGACATCCGTCGGGGTGATATTCTTGACAGGTATCTGTCCGGGGTTGACCGGAATCATCCCGAGTTTTCTTTGGGCACGAGCGACTTTATTCAGAACTTCCAGAGTTTTCGCGTAGGCGTGAAACGGAGAGCGACCTTCCTGAAGTTCAGCCTGGCTGGGGTAATCGTCGACGGCCATCTCGTTTCTCAGGACTTCGATTTCCGAGAGGACATCTAACGTCGCCTGAAACACGTGGCTGGGCGTTACATTGCTTTCGCTGCCTTCCTCTCCTTGGGCAGCAGCCTCCTGGGCCTGCACTCCGAGCACCCAATTCATAAACCTATTTCCCTGTTCTTCCTGCGCCCCCACCGGTCCGACTGTAATCCCAAACAGCCCGATGCAGAAAAACATTATGACCTTTCCAATTCGTTTCTTCATTTTGTCTTTCCTCCTATCGAACTTTAAGGCACACATAGACGGTATGGCAATCTAGCATACATGCGGTTTATATGCCAACCCCATCCTGTGGCGCGTCCCGTTTTCATTGGGCTCCTTACGGCTCAAATGAGGACAGGAATGAGGTAAACTGCGGTCTTTATTGATGGATTTTTTCAAATTGGTACACTGCCGGGAAGCAAGCGGGAACCCGGCTGTCGATAAAGTCATCACGTGTACCGAGGATGACCGTGCAGAGTTTCAGGGTGATAAATCTGTGGACTCACCAAGCAGCGCCTTAATGAACAGTACGATCTCCTCTTTGTCTTCGTCGGGCGCCTCGCGCCCCAACTGGAACTCGAACATGACATCGACCGCGTCACGCAAAGTTGTAGCGCTTCCATCGTGAAGATAGGGCTGGGTCAGGGCCGCCATGCGCAGGCTTGGAACCTTGAAGACATGCCTGTCAGCGGCTTTCCTTGTGACATTATACCGGCCGAGGTCGGCATCGGTGATGTTGCCCCGATTCTTGAAGTAGTCGTTGACCGCACCGAAGACCCGGAACATGCTGCCTCCTACATTCACGCCTTGGTGACAGGAGACGCAACCGTAGCTCTTGAATAGGGCATAGCCGCGCTTCTCCAGCGTACTAAGGGCTGTGTCATCACCCTCCAGGTACTGGTCGAAGCGGCTGTTCGGGGTGGTGAGAGACCTTATAAACTCGCCGAGTGCGTTCCTGATATTCTTATGGTGAATACCGTCTGGATAGATGGCCTTGAAGCGGGAGGGGTAGCTCTCGTGCTGGTAGAGCTTGGAGACGATCCCAGGCCACGAACTTCCCAGATAGGTCGGTGATTGCACGTGGGTGTTAATCAGGTCTTCGACCGTATTCGCCCGTCCGTCCCAGAACTGCTTGAAGTTGAAATCGGAGTTGAACACAGTAGGGGTGTTGATGTCTCCTGGCTCTCCCCCAATCCCGATGAAAGTCTCGCGGCCATCGTCACCACCAGAGCCGAGATTGTGGCAACTGTGGCATGATGTGGTGTTGTTCTTTGATAATCTCGGATCATGGAACAGCATCCGACCGAGCATCAGTTTTTTGGTATTGACCTCAATCTCTTCCAGGAGCGGCTTGATAGGCTCCTCAGCGCGTACACCGACGACAAAGGCGAAACTGACGGCGGCAAATACTACCCAGATGGAGCGGAATCGGATACGGCGTTCGTGCATTTCACCTGCCTCATGAATAGTGACATAGAACTCGGCCGTACGTTTCAGCGCACGGCTCCGCAGCGGTGTAGTAGTTCATCGCTAACACAGAATTAAGCAGTCGGCGTAAAACTGAACACGCGTGAATATTTCGTCCGTTTTCTCTTGCTCATTTACGTTTCCGCTTGAACTCAGCTTCCCATTTTTCGGGGTCGGGTAAGGAGGCTGTAATCAGCACTGCTGGACTTGTCTGGTTAGCTACTGCTTCTATCGAACTCTCGCCGGCCTGCCTGTTGATAGAGTTCGGCCAAAGCCTCTTCGGCTTTTTCATACATACCTTGCAGTGTTCTGTCTTTCCTTATCAGCGGATGGCTACCAAGAAATTGATAGATATAATCCAATGCGACAGACGCTCGGTCCATGAGTTCAAAGTAATGTCCCGCATTTATCGCCTCATCCGTATCGTCAGGAAAAAGGGTTGATCCTTCTCCTGTTTCTCCTACTTCAAGTATCGGACAACGGAACGCATGGAGAAAATACCTTACGTCTTCTCGCAGTTCCTCAGCCGTTTCACCCATAGGCACGACTGGTTCTTGTGTCCAACCTTCTATGCCGCCGTCCTCCCGGTAATACACCTCGTGGACATGATATGTCACCGAGTCTGTTTCAGCGTGACGATTCCTGATTACTCTGTAATTCCAGTGTTGCATTTCTCTTCAACTAATGCGCAAGCCCAGCCGTCGTGTCAGGACATTGAGCTAGTGACCAGAGCCGCTTCTGCGTGCAACTCCCAACCCAGGGGGCCAGTGACCTTCAGGATTGTGCAGCGGCATCAGCCGTCCGCTGAAGTGCTTTGTTGTATAATATGGCACTTGTCGTACACAAACTCAGGATCAATGTCAGCACCACACTCCCAGGCAATTGCGTCAAAAGAGACATGGGCAGTCTCGAAAATTCCTGGGTCTCGTATTTTCTGAAAAACTCCAAAACTCAAGTAAGGCTTCATATCCAGCAACCCGCTCTCTCCATTATCGAAGGCTACTGATAGGATATAATCTTCTTTACACACAACAGATGTTATAGCAGGGGGCATCAAATTATCCTCATTGTAGTGGCTGAATCTTAAACGGTTCTTCCCCATTCAGGACGAGCTCCCAATCTGCTCAGCTAAGTCCGAGGTCTGTCAGCCCTCGGACGCTTGCAGCACTGCCTGGGCGAGAGCCAGGTCGTCCGATGTCGTAATCTTGAAATTGAGCGCGTCGCCGGGAACGATGCGGACGGGCCGGCCCATTTGCTCGACCAGGGTGGCATCGTCCGTTCCCGCGATATTCCGTTGCTGGGCCCAGCGGTGGGCCGCTCGAATCACTTCGACCCGGAATGTCTGGGGGGTCTGCGCCAGCCACAGATCATGCCTAGAGACCGTCTCACGAATCGTGTGCTGTGCGTCGGCCCGCTTAATGGTGTCGCGGACGGGGGTCGCCACAACCGCGCTGCCCACCTCGGCCGCCGCGTCAATACTACGCTGAATCGCCTCCACACTGATAAACGGCCGGGCCGCGTCATGAATCACCACGATCTCACACTGGGGATCAAGCGCGGCCAAACCGTTCCGAACCGAATCCTGCCGTTCCGCTCCTCCGTGGACAACGGTCATCGGTTGTGGCCAGGGACCGTGCGTGTGGAGCACCTCCTGGCAAAGGACCTCGCGCTCAGCAGCAACGACAACGACTATGTGCCGGACCACCTCAATGGGTGCAAAACGCCGCAGGGTATGCACGAGAATCGGGCTACCGGCAACGGACAGAAAAGGTTTGGGCAGCTCGCTTTGCAGCCGCGTCCCTTTTCCCGCGGCAACAATGACAACATTGACGTGCATACGCCGCCTACTCTTGTGGAGCGGTTTCAATCAACTGCTCAACCAGAATGACCTTGCCATGCCCGATTGAGGACCCGACAAATCCGGCGACACGAGCGAGGGAATATTTTGAGCGAAAGAGATCGTGGATCCGTTCGGTTTCAGCCGTGTCTGTCACAAACTGCGCCTTTCCAGTGAGGGCGAGTTGGCCGATTTTCAACCATATCTGTGGGTTTTTTTGCAGGTTGCGATACCAATGGGTTTTTCCGTCTTTTCCGGATTGGATATACAAAGCCCCCTGGTCGTAGACAAACCAAATCGGTTTTGTCCGCGGCTTACCACTTTTGCGTCCTATGGTTGTGATTTCGAGCGTTGATTCACTGGCGACCCGAGCCAGGGTATTCTGAAGTCCGCTCTCCTGAGCGTAGCTCGACATTCCCATGAATAGGCTCACAAAAAGGAGCACCAGCCCGGCCCAGCGACGTTCCCCTACCGTAAAGAGGAAACGTGTCGACTTCTGTATGTCTGTTGGAGGACACGTTCCCTCTTTGTCACAGTGTGTCATGTTCATCCCTTCCTCTCTCTCTACAACAACACGATCTATAGTTTCTCAGCGCAAGGATCTATGGTAGCGTATCTGTATCCTGGACTTATGAGGAGGAAGCCGCGATGGCCACCCAGTACCATTTCCATATCGTGAACGAAAGCATCGAGGTGCAGATGGGCGCCCATGCGTCCCCGAACATTACCATCACCATGAAGGAGAGTGATTACCTGGATATGGTCAACGGCAAACTCAACGGACAAATGGCCTTCATGAGCGGCAAGCTGAAAATTGCTGGAGATATGGGCTTGGCGCTCAGGCTCCAAAATCTCTTTTCGCCGCCAGAGGCCGATAGCCCGCCGATGGAAACCGTACAGGAAGTCATTGACGGCATGCCGGAGGTGTTCAACCCCGAGGCAGCCAAGGGCATGGACACTGTCTTTCAGTTTGATCTGACTGACTGAACACCATACTGCTCACATCCAGGGAGGGGGACTCTTCTCCCTCGGCTCCCCAGTGCCTCACCACTGTGTCCCGCTGGAATAACCATATTCTCCCCTAGGAACCCACATGGCAAAACGGAGGGTTATCGGCCTGATGTCGGGCACGTCTCATGATGGGATTGATGCCGTGCTGGTCGATATTGCCCGCGTCAGGGGCCGCTTCCGTATTCAACAACGGGCATTCCGCTCATTCCCGTACTCCCGACCGGTGAGAGCCCGTCTTTTGAAGGTCAGCCAGGGAGCCCGGATTGATGCCGGCGAAGTCTCACAAGTCAATGTTCTTCTCGGTGAGCTGTTTGCCCGGGCGGTGCTCAAGCTGTGCGAACGCGCAGCCGTCTCGCGGGAGCAGGTCGATGCCATCGGCTCCCACGGACATACTATTTATCACAACCCTCACCAGCGACCCGGACCAGGTTCAACCCTCCAGATCGGAGAACCTGCCGTCATCGCGCAGCGGACTGGTATTACGACGATAGCCGACTTTCGGCCGGCAGACGTGGCGCTGGGCGGAGAGGGAGCGCCGCTCGTTCCCTATGTGCACGCATTTCTGTTTCAACAGCCCAGCCGTGCGATTGCCGTGCATAATATCGGTGGGATTGCCAACCTCACCTACCTGCCACCGCGTTCCACAAAACAAGATCTACTGGCCTTTGATACCGGCCCTGGGAATATGTTGATCGACACCGTTGTCCACACCGTTACCCAGGGCAAGCAGTGGTACGACCGGAACGGCCGAATGGCCAAAGCCGGAAGCGTGCACGCACGTCTCCTGGACGAACTGCTCCGGCATCGGTACTTTGCCCGGCGTCCGCCCAAGTCGACCGGTCGAGAAGAATTCGGTGCGCCGTTTGCAGAGCGATTTCTCAAACGCGCCGTGCAACTCAAGCTGTCTCCCAACGACCAAGTGGCGACGGCAAGCGCCGTCACCGCCACGAGCATGGCTCGAGCGTATCACGACTTTATCCTGCCGCACGGCCCGCTCGCCGAGGTCTACCTCACTGGTGGTGGGGCGCTCAACCCGACCCTGCGAGCGCTGTTTGCTCAGGCCCTGCCCGGTGTCCGCGTTCGACTGCTTGAAGAGACCGGCTATGAGAGCCAGTCGTTGGAAGCCTTGGCGTTTGCCGTTTTAGCCTATGCGACCGTGCACGGCCTGCCCTCGAACGTACCGAGTGCAACCGGCGCGCAGCTGCCGGCTGTTCTTGGAAAAATCGTTCCTGGTAAGAACTATCGTGATGTGCGGTTGAGCTAACAGAGAGGACAATAATATGGCAAAACGCGTTGTGGTGATTCCCGGTGATGATGCGGCACCCGAAGCAATGGCGCCAACGGTCGAAATCCTGAAAAACTTTACGCTGGACCTGAGCTTCACCGAGTTTCCCTCCGGTGAACAGGGAGTGAAGCAGTACGGCTCACGGAAGGGGTTCGAGAGTGCGCTACGTGAAGCGATTGACCGCTCGGACTCGACCCTCTTTGGCTCGACCAATGGCACAACCGGCGGGATCGGATACCTCCGCTGGGGCAAGCAGACGTATGCCAATGTCCGTCCGGCACGCTGGCGGCCGGGGTTTCGGAGCCCGCTCAAAAACCCTGAATCCATTGATTTTGTTGTGGTCCGAGAAAACCTGGAAGACCTGTATATGGGGGTTGAGGGAGACCTGAATACGCTTGCGCCGCTCGGGTTGACGAGTGCGATCACGCGTAAACCGCTCGATACCACAGCCCAGGGCCTGTTTGCCATTAAAGCGATTACCGAGCACGGTTCTCGCCGCGTTGCCCGCTTCGCCTTTGAACTGGCACGCAAGCGTAAAGCTCAGGGAGGAGAGGGGCTCGTCACCTGTACCAGCAAGTACAATATGCTGCGGAAAAGTGACGGGTTATTCCGTGAAGTGGTTGAAGCAACGGCCAAAGAATATCCCGACCTGGGCTATCAGCAATATATTGTCGATGACTTTGCGCGGCGTCTCGTCGCCAGCCCATCACAATTTGACGTCGTTGTCATGCCGAATTTGTACGGTGATATCCTGTCCGACGTTGCTGCCGGTACCATTGGTGGTCTCGGGCTCGCGCCGAGCGGGTGTTACGGCGACACCTATGCCTATTTTGAGTCCGTCCACGGCTCCGCACCCGATATTGCCGGCCAGAACATCATTAATCCGACCGCAACCCTGCTCTCCGCCGCGTTGCTGCTCGACTATCTCGGTTGGACCGACGAGGCCCAGCGCCTTGAGGACGCAATCGCGCAGGTATACGCCAGCGGCGAGACCCTTCCGCCCGACCAAGGCGGGTCCGCCTCAACAACGGCGTTCTGTGATGCAGTCCAAAACGTACTCTTTGATTAAGAGTACCTTGGCTCTTACGACGTTTGCGGGGAAATCTGTCCCGAGGATTTGCTCCGGGAGCGTTTCACAACAACAACATTCTGGCCGTTCACGCGAACGGTGCGTTTATCTGCGGTAGGAGAAGACTGCTGGACTGGCTTACGTCCCCGCTCTTCCCGCCACCGCCTGAGTTGTTGTTCCAGGTCTTTCGAATTCACTCATTCCTCCAATTGGGTCTCTGGGGTCTATAGGGTCTGTTGGGTCTCCGGGGTCTGTTGGGTCGGACTCAATCAACTCAAAGGAAGGACTCAACCGACTCAATTTAGCTATCGATGAAGGCTTCCAGACTCTTCGCTCGGGTCGGGTTGCGCAGCTTCCGTAGGGCTTTCGCCTCAATCTGACGGATACGCTCACGGGTCACGGCAAAGCGCTGTCCAACTTCTTCAAGTGTGTAGTCTGTTTTTTCGTCAATGCCGAACCGCATACGCAGAATCTGCTCCTCGCGCGGTGTCAGGGTGGCAAGGACTTTGCGCGTCTGTTCCTCCAAACTGAGGGCCATCGCGGCGTCTGCCGGAGAGAGGGTCTGCCGATCTTCAACAAAATCCCCCAGCGAACTTTCTTCATCATCGCCAATCGGCGTCTCCAGGGAGACTGGCTCTTTGACAATCTTGAGGACTTTCCGAACTTTGTCCGCCGGCACTTCCATTTGGGCGGCAATCTCTTCCGGCGAAGGTTCCCGACCGAGCTGTTGGACCAGGTAGCGAGAGGTCCGCAGCACCTTATTGATCGTCTCAATCATATGGACCGGGATCCGAATCGTTCGGGCCTGGTCGGCGATGGCGCGACTCACTGACTGTCGAATCCACCACGTTGCATAGGTCGAGAATTTATAGCCGCGTTGATACTCAAATTTCTCAACCGCGCGCATCAGGCCGATATTGCCCTCCTGGATCAGGTCCAGAAATCCCAGCCCGCGGTTGACATAGCGTTTGGCAATACTCACCACTAGGCGCAGATTGGCTTCAATGAGGCGGCGCTTGCCTTCTTGCGCCTGGGCTTCTCCCCGTGCGATCGTTTTCAGGGCCTGCCGCAGCTCTTCACGATTCGTGCCAAGCTGCCGCTCAAGGTGCTGAATTTCTTTGCGGGCATCCTTGATGATCTGACTGGCCTCTTGGATTTTCTGCGCCTGGGCTTTTCCACCGCTCCCTCCCGCTCTTGGACGTGTTCGCCCGTTCTTCGGGGTGGACGCGCGCGCCAGGGCAAGAATCTCAGGCGCCTTGCAATTCAGGACAGACTCTTGTCTGCGGATAGTCCGCTCCTGCTTGTCCAGCATGACGCCGACTTCCTTGAGTTTATCGGTCACCACCGTAATATGACGCCGTCCCAAAGGCAGGCTATCCAGTGAAACTTTGATCTTCTCGCGAATAGTGCCCAGCCGCTTCAGCGCTTTCTCTCGCTCTGCGACCGGACTCCGCTTGCGAGACAATGTTGCCGCTTTTTCCCGCTCTCCGGCCAGACGTTTGAGTGGCCCCATACGACTCAGAAAGAGCGTAATCCGCTGGTCTTCCTTGCCGGACGTATCCGTATCCTCTTCTTCGTCGCCAAAAATACGCCGCGCTTCAGTCTCATCCAGTTTGAGCCGACTCCCCAGAGATAAAATATATTGGAGTGCCAAGGGAGTGGAGAAAATTTCCTGGCGAATGCACTTCTCCCCAGCTTCGATCTCTTTTGCAATCGCTACCTCCTCCTCACGGCTCAGGAGTGGGATATTGCCCATCTCCTGGAGATACATGCGGACGGGGTCTGAAGTGTCTCCCGTCGCTGGCTCCCCGGCCGTTACCACTCTCTCTCCCCAGCTCTCTTCGTCCTGTTTTACCGTCCCAGGAGTGGGGGTCTCCTCTTCTTCAACGCTGGTGGAGTCCCCTTCCTCAAGAACATTAACCGTCTCAATATCCATATCTTCAAGAATGGACATGACGGTTTCCATTGCTCGTACCGGTTTCTCCCCTTGTGGCGTTGAAGCAGCAGAGGTGACAGCCTGGGCTTTTATCAGTATGGATTTTTCAGACTGCTGCGCCGCTGTCTGTATGGAAGTTTTTTGGAGGGTCTGCGAAACCGTCACCGTTTTTCTTTTTTTCTTTTCTTCCATAGGACGTCTCAGCCCCCTTTACATGAACAGCATCAAAACACGACAGGACGCAACTTTGCCTTCATCCCAATGTATAGAAAAGGCAGGGGAGAGGATTGGCTGCTCCGACAGAACTGCTTCTGCTTCGTTGATCCAAAAGAATTGATAGGCGGGCCGACAAGCTTGGCCAAAGCTGTGAAAAATAGGAATCCCACCCATACTACGGTCAGTCAGGGAGGAAGTCAAGAGAAGGTCAGGTACTTGAAACGAATTGCGTAAAATTTTGGGCGATTTTCGGGCGGGTGCTAACTCTTGCAAGCATTTTCCACGAAACTTCAGGGGTTTCGCTGGCTGCTTTTTGTTGACTTAGGGGGGGACCCCTTTATGGGGGTGGGATTGTTGGAAAATCAGGCACTTAGGCCGTGTATAGGTCCGGTTGCGCTCTTTTGGGGGTTGATGACCATGCCCTATCCTTAGCATATGTCGCGGTTGAGGACAATCAGATTATCGATCAGGAGTTTACTCAGGGCGTTCATGTGGCTGTTCACTTGCCACCACATCGTGCCTAAGAACGCAAACAGTGCAATGATGAGTCCGGCGAGGGTCCAGTCCATGCCTCCTGATACTGCCCAGAACGTGGAAAATGTCAAGTTACGATGGTCTGCATTTCCCCCACTGTGTGAGTATGAGGGTGGTGTGACACCTGTACCAATCAGGGCTTACTTAGTACATGACCCGCAAATGAAAATCGGGGGGAGGCTCGCGAGCCTCCCCCCGAATGCCTGTCCAAGAGTTTCTCGAACCAGAACTTCAGCCCGTGGAGCACCTCGCGCTGCGCCCCGACCGGGTCGGCTGCGTGGGAGACATACAGCCCCGCTTCGAGCAGCGCCCCCCACATCAGGCGGGCGAGTATGTGGTGTGGGGTCTTTTCTTCGAGAAAGCCTTCCGCTTTCAACTGTTCGAGGCTAGCCGTGATGAAATCCAGGGCCGGCACGTTTGTATGCCAGATTTCCTGGCCTAACACGGCCGGGCCGTCAGTGTAAACGATGCGCTGCGTGTCCTTTTCGGACAGGGATTCAACAACGAGGGTGAGGCCGGTCTCGACAAGCCGCTGCCAGGCGTCCCCCTCAGCCTCCTGTATCCGCTCTATCAGCGCATGCGTCCTTGACTGCCGATGCCGCTCAAAAACGGCCTGGAATATAGATTTCTTATCCTGAAAATGATAATAGAGCGCCCCTCTGGTCACCTTGGCGGATTCCACAATTTCGTTCGTGGACGTGCCGGCATACCCTTTCATGGCAAAGAGTTCGTGGGCCACGTTCAGTAACGTTGTTCTGGTCTTCTCATACTGTTCTGCTTTCGTGAGCCCTACTATCGCCATACTCTCAACCCCCCTATTTCCTTAAGGTGTCTCCATTCTTACTCCGGTCCAGTATAACTTAGGATACATATCATCTATCTAATTACAATTCAATAGTACAGGTGATATGTATCCTTCACACTCGGGGTTGACATACAGGCAAAATATATCTATTATCGGTCCAACATACAGATAGTAGATATCCTAAGTTGTCAGTCGAAGGGCGTTGAGGGACGCCTGAAATATGACTCACGGTGAAGACACTTGGATAACGTCTGGTCGGGGTTTACAGGGCAACGTATTCAACTTCTGAGTCCTCCAGGGCTTGACAGACACTATGAAACATGAAGACCTTCTCTTCTCTTCTCTTCTCTTCTCTTCTCTTCTCTTCTCTTCTCTTCTCTTCTCTTCTCTGAGCGCGTGTAGCAGCTCAGCCGTCGGAAGTGGGGCGTTGGACCCGGCCCAACAGCAGATGTTGGACCGTGGTCTGGAAGTGTCGTCCGTGGCCGTCAAAACCGGTCAGCCCGTGGCGGCCGGGCGGATGTACGAACGCCTGTCCACCTCCTTCCCGAGCGCCCCGGAGCCGAAACTCGGGCTGGCCTATATGGCCCTGCACGCCGGCGACTTCGCGACCGCCGACGCCCTGTTCACCGAAGCCAGCAGCCTGACAACCCTACCGGCCCTCAAGGCCGAGGCCCTGCTCGGCGCCGGGCGGGCCAGTCTGGGGCGCGAAGACCTCGCCACGGCCAAGACCCACTTTCTTGCCGCCGCCGAACTGGCCACCGGCACCTCGGTCGCACCCTGGGTCATGAACGGTCTGGCGGTCGTGGCCGCGCTTGAGGGCGATTATCTTCTGGCCGAGCAGCATTACAAAGCAGCGCTGGCCGGGGCGACACATCCGCTCATCACCGCCAACCTGCTGCGGACGCTCATCGAGGCGGGACGCCTCGACGAAGCCCGCCAACTCCATGCCAGCCATGACAACACCTACTGGGTGGCAAGCGACCGGGTCGAGTTGCCACAACTGCTCAAAAACAGTGACAGAACCCACCCCGGCCCTGCGGGCCACCCCTCCAAGGAGGGGAGCAGATTCTACAAGGGGAATTGAGGGGGGATAAGTGAAGATGAGTATAAAGCGCAAGACCCCCAAGCCGGACCGGCCGCTCTACCGCTCGCTCCGGGTACTCAGCCTCGGTCTGGTGCTCAGCCTCGGGTTCACCGAGCCCGGAGCAAGGGCAGAGCCGATCAAGCCGGTCCCGATCATGGTTGAAGTGAACGAGGCCAAAGTCGCACTCGGCCGGCGGCTATTCCACGACCCGAGACTCTCCAAGAACAATACGGTCTCCTGCGCCACCTGCCATGACCTGAGTGCCGGCGGTGATGACGGACAGGTCGTGTCCATCGGTATTGAGGGCCGGCCCGGGCTGGTGAACGCGCCCACCGTGTTCAACTCCGGTTACAATTTCAAACAGTTCTGGGATGGCCGGGCGCACACCCTCGAAGAGCAGGTTGACGGCCCGTTACAGAGTCGCATCGAGATGGAAAGCATCTGGCCCGATGTGGTGACCAAACTCTTTCAGGACGAGGACTATCCTCGCCTGTTCCAGGAGGCGTATCCCAACGACGCCCAAATTATCTCACGTGAGAACATCAAAGAGGCTATTGCCGAGTTCCAGCGTTCCTTAATCACGCCCAATAGTCGTTTCGACCAATGGCTCAGAGGCAACGTTGGCGCCCTCAACGAACAGGAGAAAGAGGGCTACGCCTTGTTCAAACGCTACGGCTGCGTGTCCTGCCACCAAGGGGCCAACGTGGGCGGTAATATGTTCCAGGTCTTCGGGGTCATTAACGACTATTTCAGAAAGCGGGGCAATATCACCGACGCCGACTTGGGACGCTTCAACGTCACCGGGAACGAGGCCGACAAGCACGCCTTCAAGGTCCCGAGCCTGCGCATGGCCGCCCATACGGCCCCCTATCTGCACGACGGCAGCGCCGAGACCTTGCGCGACGCGGTCGATGCCATGTTCGAGTTCCAACTCGGACGGGAAGCCCCGGATGAGGATAAGGAGGCCATTGTGGCCTTCATCAAGACCCTGGCCGGAGAATACCAATTTGACCCCGGACAAGGCCCGATATCTGCTGAGTTCCAAGAAAGCCTCAACGGCAACCTGGGGCAGCGTGCGGCGCCGACCGGAATCCAGGACATCTCCACGACCGGCACATCTCAGGAGCGTCCTCCTGCGGACAGAGCCGAAACAGTCTCCCAAAACGGATCGACCCGCCCGCTGCGAACGGGCCGGTCCGTCAGAACACGATCCAAAGTAGGCCGGGCAACGGGCCCGGTCCGTTCGGGACGATAACCCACACTGAAGCCACTGAGGAACCAGCGCCATGAAATCCAAAGCCATGACTATCGGCATCTTTCTGTCAGTCCTCTTTGTCGTCACCGCCGCCGGATTCTACTGGATGGCCGCGCAGGCCAAAGCCGGCGAGCATCACCTGGCCATTGCCAGCGTGCAGCGGATTCAGCAACTCGAATCCCAATGGAGTGTCGAAGTGGCCCGTGTCCGCTCCGACCCCTTTGCCGACTTTGACTCCCTGACCCAATTCATCCCCCGGATGGAGCACCTCAAGGAGACCCTGGCGGACGCTATCGAGCGCACGCCCAACCTGCCGAGCCGCTTGGTCAACACCACAAATGCCTACCTGAGCGCCATTACCGCCAAGGAAGAACGCATTGAGCGTTTCAAGACCGGCTACGCCGTGCTGCGCAATTCCGTGCGCTATCTGCCCCTGGCCGCCACCAATGTGATGCAACAGATGCAGACCAATGGGGCCAACCCGGCTTTTGTCAAGAATGTGGCGACCGTCACCGACGAGATCAATACCTATCTGGCGAGCCCGGCCCCTCCGGAAAAGGAGCGCCTGACCCGGGTGTTGGCCGAACTGGGCAACGACATTGCAAACCGCCATCCCGCGTTGGTCAACACCGCCATGAATTTCGTGGCGCACGGTCAGGTCCTGCTCGAAAAGCAGGCGCCGACCGAAGAGATATTCCAGGAGGCAACCTCCGATCAAATCAGCGAGTTGGGCGGCACTATCATCAAGGGGTTGGAGGATGAGATAGACCGGACCGAAGCCCTGGCGACCTGGTACGAGCGCGGCATCATCGGCACAGGCATCCTCCTCTGGCTGATGTGGCTGACCATCGCGGTCAAAGCGCCCAGGGGCAAAGACCAGTGGAGCAAAGGCAGCGCAGCCTCCCCGCCGCAAAACCCGCTGCTGCTGAGAGAACAGGCCGGTCCCAGACCGGACGAAGGACTTGACCGTCTGACTGCGGACCTCATGAAAACCGGACGGCTCGACACCGAAGAGATTGACTCAACCGCGGCCGCAGAGTTCACGGCCTACCAGGTCGGGGTGGATATCGCCGCCGAGCATCTGATGACCCTGGTCGAGCGTATCAAAAGCAGCACCGCGATGCTGGCCGACATATCGGACCAGCCGGCTCCCAATGGAGTGGAGGGGACCGACCTGTTGAGCCAGCCGACCGACGATGAGACGGACAATGCCGACCCGCCAGCCCTGCCGGCGGACAATGGAATGGCGTCTCCCGCCGCCCCGGCGGACCAGGACTGGGACGTGAAGGCCGCGGTCGTCGCCAACATCCACACGCAGACCAACGACATCATGGAGTTGGCGCAGCGCCTGCCCGCGTTGGCACCCAAACGCGACGAGGGCTACACGCAACTCGACCTCAACGACGCCCTCGACGAAATCGCCGACAGCATCCAGGCCAAGAGCCGGTCACTGGTCGTCAAGGAACTGAACCCCATCCCGACCATCCCGGCCTCGGAACACGAGGTTGCTCTGATATTCACCGGTATCATGGAGAACGCCGCGTTAGCGATTCAGGAACGGGGCCAGAAGAAAGGCATCATTCGGGTCGAGACCAAACAGCAGGACGACCACATCGAGGTCACTATCACGGACAATGGGACTGGCATCCGGCCCGAGCGGCACAAGAAGATTTTCAGCCCGTTCTACACCACCCGGGACGGGGCCCTGGGCATGGGCCTCACTACGGCCCAATACCTCGTAGAGAAATACAACGGCACCATCCGGATGAACTCCATCCCAAACCGCGGCACGGCCATCCAGGTTTCCCTGCCCACCGGCACGCATGCGCAGTAAGGCGGTCATACAGGAGGGAGCGCGTATGTTTTCTATCGGTCGGATCTTAGTTTCGCTGCGTTCTTTTCCCAGGAATCGCCGCTCGCGGGTCGGGGCCAACCCACCCCGACCCTGCGGGCCACCCCTCCGAGGAGGGGATAGGAAAAGCACCCCTCCTCGGAGGGGTGCCGCGTTAGCGGCGGGGTGGGTTTCCCCAAGCCGCCAGACAACGCCCTCTGCATCACCCATCACCCATTTCGCCCGGTTCCTGGCCTGCCGCCGCGGTGCCGTTGCCCTGGAGAGCGCCATTGCCGTCATCCCGCTCATGATCTGCCTGGTCGGGGTGTTCGAGATCGTCCAGACCGTCTTCGTCCGCGACCTGCTCCAGCGCGCCGCCTACCGGACCGCCTATAGCAATGCGCTGAAGGACTACGCGGCCAAAGATATGGAGGAAATGCGCAGTGAATGCCTGACGGCGCTCAACGACGAGGTCGGCGGGTTTCTCAGTTTTGATTTGGCCGGCGAAAATGGTTCGTGCAGTCCGCCGAAGGATGGAGAGGAGTCTGCGGCCTTTTGCCTGAAGATCGATGTCAAAGTCTACGACAAGCCGACCGACATGCTCAACGGAACAGGGTCGCAGGGCAGCAACACCGGCCTCGGCGGCGACACCGGCGACATGGTGGTGGTCACAGTCGTGGCAACGTCGCAGTCCGTGCTGAGCCAACTCCAGCAGGGTTTCTTCGGTGATAATGGCATGACGGTCACCGCGGTCAGGCGCAACGAGCGCATAGATGCAGATGTGGTTGCGTAATATGGCAGAACGACCACAAGCCCTTCCCGGAGCGGGTTCCCCCGGGTCGCAGGGGGCGAAACCCACCCCGGCCCTTCGCCAAGCTCAGGACCACCCCTCCAAGGAGGGGAGTTTTTCCTATCCCCTCCTTGGAGGGGTGCCGCGTCAGCGGCGGGGTGGGTTCCCCCAGAGCGCGGGACGGGTTTTCCTCCGCGCCGCCGGGCGATTCCTGCGCAACACGCGCGGCGCGGCCGCCCTGGAGAGCGCGATCGGGGCCGTTGTCCTCGTCACCACGTCGGTCCTGGCCTTCGACCTGTACACACGGGCCACCGCAACCGCGACCGGCCTGAACGTCGCGGTCACCGTTGCCGAGTATGTGAGCCGGGAAGCCAAGCCGAAGGCGTCCGAGCTTGCAGCCCTGGCCGAATTTCTGCACGGGAAATTCTTCCCCCAGGCCGACGCGGCCTTCGTGGTCGTCGCCGGCCAGGGCTCCGCCGACCCGGACCAGATATGGGCCGAGGAATGGATCAAAAAAGATATGTTCTTCGGCCAGAACGCCAGCACCGACCTGGCTGAGTGCAGCCAGGTTGCCCGGGATGGACCGCCCGCCGCCCTGGGGCTGGAGGCTGGCGAAATCGTGGTCGTGGCCGAGGTCTGCGTCAAACATGGGGACGGAGTATCCTACTACCACCACATCCTGCCCACCCGCTCCGACACCGTACCAGCCGAGTCGTCCTAGGGATTCTGCCATGACACGATACAACAGCGCGGAAAGCGAACCGCTCCAATCCCCCTCAATCCCCCTTAATAAGGGGGAAGCCGGTCCTGAGCCCGGTCGAAGGGCGCGTCAGCGCAGGGGGATGTTTCTCCGCGACCGGCGGGCCGCCGGCACGGCCCTGACCGCGGCCATATTCACCCTCATGAGTCTGGCCGGCATCGCCTTTGCCAGCGACCACGTCTGGCTGGTCTATCAGCGCGACCTGCTCAAGGCCGCCACCGACGCGGCCAGCGTCGCCGCCACCAAAGCCATGGCCTCGCTGGACCCCGACCTGGAAAAGAAAGAGATCGGGAAGAATCTGCACCCCATTGCCGTGCGCTATGTCCTGGCCAACATCCCGGAAGGCTACCGCCAACAGGCAAAAGACACCCTGAAAGTCAAGATCGATCACAGCCGCCGGAAGGGCTGGGTCAAGGTTTCCGCCACCGCCGACCTTGGCGGCGCGATCTTCGGCAGTTGGCTGTGGGGAACGATGGTCAGCGAGACCAAGGCGAAGAGTGAAACCGAGCGTATCCAAGGCACCACCGAGGTGGTTCTGGCCATTGATATCACCGATTCTATGAACAGCCGCATCGCAGGCAACTCAGCTTCCAGCATAGCAATCGTGAGACAGGCCGCGGGGGATATGGTCAATATCCTGACCGCAGATGCAGACAATTCCGTGGCCATCGGCCTCGTTCCCTGGCACGCCAGAGTACGTTTGGAGCAGACCCGCCTCCAGCAGTGGGAAGACAAGAGTTGGGCTGTGTATCAGCCACCCAAGCCCAAGCCCTGGGAAGGCTGTGTGATTCAGCGTGAGACATCCGGCCAGAACCCCCCCGGCCTGTCTATCGCTCTGCCAAGAGTAGAGCCGTTCAGCATGGGGTTTCGCTATTCCTTCCCCACTCGCGATTCCCCCGCCACAGGCACGCCTGCCTGTGGGCCCATAACAGGAGATAGTGCTAAAGTCATCTCTCCCATCAGGCCACTGACCACCGATATCCCTGCAATCTTGCGACACATTGATGGCTTGGAAGCGCTGGGCTGGTATACCCATTCGGCGATCGGGGTTGTGTGGGGCCGCCGGCTGTTGGTCCCGCAATGGCGCCGCGTCTGGGGCGACCCCAAGCATCCCGTCCATCCCAAGCAGTATCCGTCCGTGCAAAAAGTCCTGATCCTGTTGACCGACGGTGAGGACAACGCGCCCAATGCCGATAGCCACCTGGAAAAAGCCTGCACTGCGGCCAAGGCCAACCGCATCAAGATATTTACCATTGCGGCCGTGGAGCCGGCCTCGATAGGAAGTTTGGAACCCAAGCTGCGACAATGTTCAAGCGCGGCCGACGACCCGAGCGGACAGTACGTTTTTATCAATGAGCCGACCGCCGAAAACCTGAAAGATGCCTTTCAGTCGATTGCCCAGCAACTCAGGCGGTTTCGGCGTTGCTATGAGTGCAAGCCGGGGTGAAACGGATGAGGCATAGGACAGTATCCGGCAGCCTGGGGGCGACCCACCCCGGCCCTTCGGGCCACCCCTCCGAGGAGGGGATAGGAAAAGCTCCCCTCTCGGGAGGGGTGCCGCGTCAGCGGCGGGGTGGGTTTTCCCCGGCCCGGTGTCAGGCGGCGCCGCGCTGGAAGGCAATCGCCTCGCGCAGGCCGTCAAGCAGCCCTTCCAGATGGGCCATGCGCTCGCGCAGTACCGCGACCTCTTGGCGCAGTTCGGTGATTTGCTGCTCCAGGGCCGTAAACCGCTCGTTAAACTCTTGCCGGTGGGCGGCGAGTTCGGCGTTGACCTCTTGCCGCTGGGCGGCTAACTCGGCGGTGAAATCGCGGCGCTGGGCAGCGAGTTCGGCTCGCAGAGCCCGTAGCCCGTTCAGGATCAAGCCAGCCAAGGTGGCCCCAACGGCGACGACAGCTATCAACACACTGATCAATTCGACACTCATGGTGACCATTCCGGGTTTTCACCATAGCCCTCCCCGCGCGGGCTGGCAAGGCTGTGCGGCCGCAGGCGGCCTGGGGACGACTCTTCCGACTCCGTTCCTCCTGAGCCTGTCCCGAGCAGAGCCGCAGGGCGTAGCCCCCAGCGGGGCGCAGTCGAAGGAGGTTCAGGCGGCGCCGCGCTGGAAGGCAATCGCCTCGCGCAGGCCGTCAAGCAGCCCTTCCAGATGGGCCATGCGCTCGCGCAGTACCGCGACCTCTTGGCGCAGCTCGGCGATCTGCTGCTCCAGGGCGGTAAACCGCTCGTTGAACTCTTCGCGCAAGGCGGCCAACTCGGCACTGACCTCTTGGCGCAGGGCGGCGAGTTCGGCGCGCAAGGCGGCCAACTCGGCACTGACCTCTTGTCGGTGGGCGGCGAGTTCGGCGCGCAGGGCGGCCAATTCGGTACCGACC
>WTHD01000466.1 GCA_011523265.1 Candidatus Binatota bacterium | reverse complement strand
AGTGCCGCCGTGGTGCGGCTCTTGCAAGCCGCCGAGTAGAAGTAGGGGGGGCGGGTTTACCCTGGCCGAGTTGGAGGCGCACGCGGCCAATGTCGAGCCGGGCGCGCCCAGGTCCAAAGTCTGCTGGCGGCTGGCGCAGACGGGAACCAGCAAGACCATGTGGCGGGCCACAGTGTGCTGCACGACGCGGCGGGACTGGCCCTCGGCGCGATCGTGGACGACCTGCTCGACGCGGGTGTCAATCCCGACCTCCAGGACGCAGACGGGTGGAGTGCGTTACATCTGGCGGCGTATGGGGGTGTCGTGGCTCTGGTGCATGCCCTCCTGGATGCGGGGGCAGACGGCGCTGGCGCAACACCTCCCGGAGGGGAGGACGCCCAATCCTGAGGTGTGGCATTGCTCCAGGCCGCCGAGGAGTAGCGGAGCAGAGCGGCGAGGTGGGTCGGCCTCGGCCCGCCGCTCTGGGCGTCCCGGTTCCTGGGAAGTGGGGGCTCACGGCTATTCCGGCAGGACTTCGCCGGAGCCGCCCATCTCGGCCGGCACATCTTTCTGTTTGACAATGCCGTCGTGGATACGCAGCACGGTTTCTTCGTAAAAGACGTGCACGCCGGGCTGAAAAGGAAGATCCGGGATCACGGCCGCATACACATCGGTCAGGCCCATGCCGGGATGCTCGGTGAATAGATGACCGCCGCAGGCCTTACACCACTTGCGATGACTATTATCGGTCTTGGCATAAGTCCCAATATTATCCGCCCCCTGGGTGACTTGCACGGCATCGGGCGGCCATAAGGTAAAGGCGTTGATCGGCCCCGCCGACCAGTGGCGGCACGACTCACAGTGGCAGTAGCCCATAGCTGCGGGGGGACCGGTGACGGTCAACTGCACGGCTCCACAAAAACAACTCCCGTTATAGGTGTTCTCACTCATCATTCTCCTCCTGTTCGTTTGGGGTTTCTCCAATCCCTTGCCTCTTTTTTACCTAGCCGCGCGGGGCTGACCTCGCAACCCTGCGGCGTACTCCGTATAGGACGACGATTACCTGATATTGCTCTCAGGCTGGTTGCCAGATAGGTATATGGTGTTCCAGGCCATATCAGACAAAGAGCATCAAAGGAGGTTTGTGCATGCACGAGATAGTCATTCGCGGTGGAAAAATTGTTGACGGAACGGGGAAGCCAGCTTTCACTGGCGACGTGGCCATTGCCGATGGGCGCATTGTCGCTGTCGGCAAAGACCTGGGAAGCGCAAAGCAGACGGTGAATGCCGACGGGCTGTTGGTCACGCCGGCCTGGGTCGATGCGCATACCCACTATGACGGCCAGGTGGCCTGGGACGAACAAATGACCCCGTCGCTCTGGCACGGTGTTTCGACCGTGGTCATGGGGAACTGCGGTGTGGGCTTTGCGCCGGCCACGCCAGATCGCCACGAGTGGCTGATCGGTCTCATGGAAGGTGTGGAAGACATTCCCGCTCCGTCGTTGTCGGCCGGGCTGCCGTGGGGCTGGCAGAGTTTTGCCGAATATCTCGATGTGCTGGATGGCATGCCCCGCACCCTGGACGCCGGCGGCATGATTACGCATGGCGCGGTGCGGGCCTTTGTCATGGGCGAACGCGGGGCAAAGAATGAACCTGCGACTGAAGAGGACATCGCCAAGATGGCCGCCATTGTCAAAGACGCCGTCCTCGCCGGTGCGCTCGGCTTTTCGAGTTCACGGACGTTGGTGCATACGGCCAATGACGGTGAACCGGTCCCCGGCACGTTTGCCCATGAAGACGAGTTGATCGGGATTGCCCGGGCCGTGCGCTCAACCGGACGCGGCATTCTGGAGATGGTTCCGCGCGGTATTGCCGGCGAAGACCCGGACCTGCTGCAAGAAGTGGATATGATGATCCGAGTCTCCCGGGCGACGGGCTGCCCGCTGACCTTCCTCCTGCCTCAGAACAATAGCTATCCGACCCAATGGCTCGAGGTCATGGCGAAGTGTACGGCTGCGGTGGAAGGGGGCGTGCCGATCACGCCGATGGTGTTCGTGCGCCCGGTTTGTGTTCTGTTCAGCTTCCAGGGTGAGAACCCGTTTGAGTATCTGCCGAGTTTTCAACCGCTGAAAAAACTGTTTCACGACGAGAAGATGGCCGAGCTGCGAAAGCCTGAGCTGCGCCAAAAGCTGCTCACGGAACAAGACCCCCACACCACCGGGATGTCCCTGCTGTATCAGAATGCGCGGGTCTGGGAGCGCACCTATCCCATGGGTGAGGAGCTGAGCTACGAGCCGAGTGCGGACCGGAGCATTGCGACGCTTGCTCAGCGTGAAGGCCGCAGCCCACGCGAGGTGATCTATGATCTGATGCTCGAACAAAACGGTCGGGCTTTTCTGATGTATGCCGCCGCCGGCTACGCGGATGGCAACGCCGACTCGCTCCACCAGCTGATCTGTGATCCCATTACGGTGATGGGTGGCAGCGATGCGGGCGCCCACGTGCGTCAGATTATTGACGCGAGTGTCCCCACCTATGCCCTGACCCACTGGGCGCGGGATAAAGCCGAGGACGATCCCAAGCGCTTGCCGCTGGAGTTTGTGGTCAAGAAACTCACCCACGACGGCGCACGTCTCTTTGGCATGCAGGATCGCGGTACGCTTGAGCCAGGGGCCAAGGCGGATGTGAACCTGATCGATTATGACAATCTGAGCGTCAGCCATCCCGAGATGGTCTACGACCTGCCGGCCGGTATGCCGCGCCTGATGCAAACCGCTCAAGGCTATGAGAAAACCTATGTGAGCGGTGAAGTCGTGCAAGAAAACGGGAAAGACACGGGCGCCCGGCCGGGGCGTGTTGTCCGCAGTGCGTAAAGCGTTTTGTCTTCAGATGACGGGAGCGGGCAATCTGCCCGCTCCCGCTTCTCTTCCCAAGAGTCGATAATTCCCATCTTGACTGCATGAATCAGAAGGAGGGCAACGTATGGATATTGGTATCCTTGTGCCGGCAACAGTAGAGACGCAGAATATCACTGGAATCGCACAACGGGTCGAAGGCTTGGGCTTTGAGTCCCTCTGGATACCCGAGCATCCGGTGATTCCCGTGGGCTTCAAAACCGAGGTGCCTGGGGGTGGGACCCTGCCCGAGCACTACAACCGCTGGGCCGACCCGTTTATTGCGCTGACCATGGCTGCGGCCGCCACCACCACGCTCAAGCTGGCCACCGGTATTTGTTTATTCCCGGAGCGCGAGCCGCTCATCACCGCAAAAGTGATCGCCACCCTCGATCTCTATTCCGGCGGTCGGACTATTATTGGCGTCGGTGCCGGCTGGCTGCGCGAAGAAACCGAGGTCATGGGCACCAACTTCCGGCTACGCTGGCGACGCCTGCGCGAAACAACCGAAGCGCTACGCCTCTGCTGGACCGAGGAACAGCCCAGCTATCAAGGCGAAATGGTCCAGTTCCCGCCTGTGTTCTGCGATCCCAAGCCCGTCCAAAAGGCCGGTCCACCTATCTTTTTGGGCGGCCACGTGCCAAAGGCGCTGGAGCGCGTCGCCCGGAGCTACGATGGCTGGTGTCCGCTCGCGTTTGACCCTGAGGACTATAAAACCAAGGTCGAATCGATTCGTACCATGGCCAGAGAGTTTGGCCGTGACCCGGACGCCTTGCAGATGTCGGCTTTTATTGATCCCAAAGACGGGGCCCTCTCAGCCGACGAGATGAAAGCCTATCGTGACGCTGGCGCAAGCCGGATCGTGCTCTTCTCCCAGCCCTTTGCCAAAGCGATTGCGACCGGCCAAGCCATGGCCTGCCTAGACACCGTCGCGCCCATTGTGGAAGCGGCTCAAGGAGTATAAGTCTGGCCTCCTCTCCCGCCAGTGGGAGAGGAGTGAGGGCGAAGCCCTCGCTATCATACTGTAGTAAGGAGTTTTGTGATGTTTCCGCTGGTGAGCCTCTCTCTCGCCGTCCTTCTGCTGGTGAGTTCCTCTGCGTGGGCCGGCCCGAATATAAAAATCCTGGATAATCCTATTCGTATGCGTTTTTCCAGTTTTTCTACCTCGCTGGCCATGCTGGACGATATAACGGGCGATGGCATCCCGGATTACCTGGTTGGGGCGTATGACCAGCCCTATGCCAGGAAGGGTATGACCGGCAAGGAGGTCGGCTTCGGCGGTGCTGAAAAGTCCGGGAAAAACGTGGACCACCAGGGCCGGGCCTTTGTCTTCGACGGACAGACGGCCAAACTGCTCTATACGCTCGATCATCCGTTTCCGCAAAAGGCCGCGGCGTTTGCCTGCTCGGTGGCCTCGGCTGGCGATGTGGACCATGACGGGCTACCAGATTTATTGATCGGTGCCTTTGGCCAGAATAAAGGCGGCCAAGCCTACGTCTTCAGTGGCGCGGACGGGGCGTATTTGCTCACGCTCAAACCGCCGCAATCGCAGCCTGGCGCGGGCTTTGGCTGGTCGGTCACCGGCATTGGTGACGTCACCGGTGATGATATCCCCGAGTTGGTCGTGGGTGCCTATAACCAGGACGGAGAGGGCAGGGCGTTTGTCTACAGCGGCCAGGATGGATCGCTCGTCTATACACTTCGACCGCCCACCGACCGGGGGGGCTCTGCGTTTGGATGGTTTGTGAACTCCGCCGGAGATCTCAATCAGGATGGTGTCCAGGAGATCGCGGTGGGTGCACCCTACACCACGGTCGGCAATCTGAGTGTCCAAGGGCGAGCGTATATCTATAACGGCGCAGACGGCCAGCTATTGCTCACGGTCGAAAACCCGGAGCCCAAAGAAGGCTCAACCTTTGGCTGGCGCGTGGTCAGTGCCGGGGATTTGAATAAAGACGGGACACCCGATCTGCTGGTCGGCGCGCCCTACCATGACGTGGGTGCCTATCAGGGCCAGGGCGCTGCCTACGCCATCAACGGGACAGACGGCTCCGTGATCTATGCCCTCAAAGATCCGTTTCCACGCAAGCATGCTGGCTTTGGCTGGGCGCTGGCCACCAGCATGGACGTGAACGCGGACGAGATACCTGAGATTTTAGTTGGGGCTCCATTTCAGGCTGTGGATGCGTTCGACATCCAAGGCGAGGTGTTTGTCTATAATGGGCGTGACGGGCGGCACCTCATGACGCTCGATAACCCGTGGGGTCACCAGGGCTCGAAATTCGGTTACACTGTCCTCTCGCCGGGCGATCTGAATCAGGACGGCATTCCGGAGTTCGCCATGAGCACCCCTGGCCAGCACATCATGGGTGAGGTCAACGTCGGGCGCGTGTATCTTTTTGAATCGCAGCGGTAAGTGGGCGAGTCTCCTCAACGTATCTTGCTCACCGGCGCGACGGGCTATATTGGTGGGCGCTTGCTCAAAGCTCTGGAACGGACGGGTCATGTCGTCCGCTGTCTCGCGCGGCAGCCCGCATTTTTGCGGTCACGGGTTGGACCACATACTGAAATTGTCGCTGGTGATGTCCTGAATCCGGCCTCTCTGGACGTTGCGCTCCAGCGTGTAGATACGGCCTACTACCTCGTCCACTCCATGGGAGCGGCCGGAGCGTTCGAGGCACAGGACCGTCAGGCGGCCCACAATTTCGGACGGGCCGCACGCCAGGCTGGAGTACAACGCCTGATCTATCTTGGTGGTCTGGGCGACAGCACCGGCCCGCTCTCGTCTCACCTGCGGAGCAGACAGGAAGTCGGCCATATCCTGCGCGCCTCAGGCGTCCAGACCATTGAGCTGCGCGCGTCGATTGTCATCGGCTCCGGTAGTCTGTCTTTTGAGATGATCCGGGCTCTGGTCGAACGCTTGCCTGTCATGCTCACGCCGCGCTGGGTATCGGTCCAATCCCAACCGATTGCCATTACGGATTTACTGGCCTATCTGACAGACGCGCTGGAGTTGCGCTGTACGGGCAATCAAGTCTTTGAAATTGGAGGGGCCGACCGGGTTTCGTATCGGGAATTGATGCAAGAGTACGCCCGGCAGCGGGGAGTCCGGCGCTGGATGCTCTGTGTTCCGGTCTTGACTCCACGTCTGTCGAGTCTGTGGCTGGGGCTGGTCACACCGCTCTATGCCCGCGTCGGACGTAAACTGGTCGAGAGTTTGCGGCATCCAACCATCGTGCAAGACGACTCAGCCTTGCAGCAGTTTGCCATTCGTCCCGTCGGGGTGAGCGAGGCTATTGCCCAGGCCCTCCGGAACGAAGACCGGGAGCTTGCCGAGTCCCGCTGGTCTGATGCTCTCTCCATGGCCGGTCCGCTCCGGACGTGGGGCGGCGTTCGGTTTGGTCCCCGCCTGATTGACTCTCGGACTGTTCGCGTTCCCGTCTCACCGGCAGTGGCTTTTCGCCCGATTCTCCGCATTGGTGGGGAAGTCGGCTGGTATTATGGTGACTGGCTGTGGCAACTGCGCGGCTTTCTTGACCTGCTGTTCGGCGGAGTCGGTATGCGCCGTGGCCGGCCTCATCCCGACCTGCTCAAGGTCGGCGATACGCTGGACTGCTGGCGGGTCGAGGCCATTGAGCCCGACCGCCTTTTACGCTTGCAGGCCGAGATGAAGCTCCCTGGCCGGGCCTGGCTGGAGTTTGTCGTTGAAGGCGATGAGCATCAGGCCACCATTCGTCAAACCGCCAGCTTCGACCCACGCGGCCTCTTGGGTCTTGTCTACTGGTATGGTGTTTACCCGCTTCACCAGCTGGTTTTTGCCGGTATGCTCAGGGGCATTGCGGCTGCGGGAGGGCGTACCTAGTCAGCAGGGTAGTGTCTCACTTTGGAAACTTTTCTCTTCACCGCCCGCTACATCGCCTCATTACTTCTCACACCGTCGCCTGCCGGATTTTTTCGGCACCCTCGTCATTTTTTCTCTTCTTCCTCTTAATTTTACTAGGGCCAGGCGCGGCCGAATGAGGTAGTGCGGCTTTAATCGAAACTTGAAGGAGTCAGATTTGGATCGAAACTCGAAGGATTCAAACTGAGACACTACCTCAGCAGGGGGTCCGTTGACGCGGGGCAATGGGTGAGGGACCGGGCCACTGTCTACTAGTATAGCAACGAGGTTTTTGCCTCGGCACCTGCATAGACTGGCGTTTCCCCCGCCGCTGTACTATCTTTCCCCGCATACCATAAACGAGGAGCGGTCTGATGCAGCTTTCTGACGAAGCCGTCACCACGCAAGAGGTCAAGAGTTGGCAGGGTATCCATCTCTTACACTTTCAGGGCTCCTCGTGTTCACAGAAAGTCCGGATTTTCTTGGCGGAAAAGGGGATTGCGTGGAAATCCCATCCGGTCGATCTTCTCCGTCAGGAGCATACGACGCCGTGGTTTCTCGGCATCAATCCCAGAGGCGTTGTCCCAGTATTGGTCCATGATGGTGTTGTCCATGTCGAGAGTAACGACATCATGGAATACCTTAATGAACTGCCCTCAACGATACCATCGTTTTTCCCCCAGAATGCGTTTGAGCGTGCAAGAGTCCGGGAATCCCTGGCGCTTGAAGACTCGCTACATATGGACCTGCGGACGATTACCATGGGATTTTTGGTACCGTATGTTCTGGCAAGAAAGTCATCCAAGGTGCTGGACGCCTATGAAAAAAGCGGTGCGCCGGACCCCAAGCGAGACAAAGAAGTTGCCTGGTGGCGCGCCTTTGCCCAGGACGGTGTACGACCGGACCAGGCTCGGGCTGCGGTCCATGCCTTTGCTGCGGCCTTTGAGACGCTTGAGCAGTGGTTGTGGGCGAATACGTGGCTAATCGGACGACGAATTTCTGTGCTCGAAGTCGCCTGGTTTATCTCTCTCCATCGGCTGGTGTGTGCCGGCTACCCTATCCAGCGTCACCCGCGACTCAAGACACACTACGAAAGCCTCCTCAAACGGCCGTCTTTTGCCCAAGAGATTACGGCTCCGGGATTACCCGGCCTTATCTTGAGCCTCTACGGTAGCTTCCAGCGTTTGCGGGGTCATACCCTGGCGGGGATAATGACTGAAGTATGAGACGGCATTGCGGATGGACGGGAGCTGGCGAGGGCTGCTGAAAAGCTGGCGACCGTAATCGAGCCGACACAAGGAGCTTGAGCCTCGCCAATTCTGCGGGCGTCAGTGTCACTGCTGGGCTATATCAAAAACGACATATTCGGCAGCGGCTCGGCGGCGTTGACCAAGACAATTTTTTTACGGCTCATCTTGAGCTCATCGTCAACCCACTGAAGGGTATGCGTCGTGCGTCCGGCCCACAGGTGGGTCTCGTGTTTGGCTTGAATCGAGAGTTCGACCAAAAGGAAATTCGAGCCCGCAACGAATTCATTGCGCTCGTTTTTCTCGACTTCGATATTGGAAATCAGTCGGCGCATGGACGAGGCCGGCTCCTGGCTGTAGCGATGGCCGCTTTGCAGGAGTTTGATGCGCGTGGCAATCCGCTGCCGGTTGTCATAGATATGCGAGATCTGGGTGTTGGGATCGGCCTCCGGGTCGGTGGTCGCCGGCACCCAGTACACGGCCTCGTCCGTCCACAAGGCTTCCCAGTCCGCATAACGCGCTTCATCCGCGAAGCGCGCCTCTTTGTACAGGAAGGCCTCAACAGCTCTATACTCGGCGTCGGACACCATGGCTGCTAGGCCTGGCCGTTCTGCATCACGCCGCGATAGTGCAACCAGAACGCCCGATTGGTTGTCTCATCGGTCATATGCCCGACGCGCTGCTGTTGGCTATCGACATACTCACGGTTCAGGCCACGACTCAGCTCCAGCCACTCGGCGTTCCGCGTCACTAATCCGACTTGGTTGCGACTGGCAATCGTCACATCTTCGGGCAGCAGAAACGACCCCGGCCCCATTGCCGCCTCGCTCTGTCGCAACAGGCGCTTGTTGAATTCGGGCACGCCCTTAAGGAGCATGGGCGTGTGCCATTGGACACATTCGTCCACGCTGACGGGCTGCATGATGGCGATATTCATCTCGGCCAAAAAGAGGTTGGGAAAGATGAAGGCGTGCGGCGGGCCGTCGAAAACCCGGCGCTGGGTTTCCTTTTTGCCGTAGCTGCGCTCCATGGCCGCCAGATAGGCCGCGGCCAGCCCCTCCGAGACGCCGCCGAACCACTCGAACGGCTGCTGATAGGCGGGCACAAAATCGATTTCCGTGTGACCCTTCCCCCAGTCGCGCAGGACGGACTTGATACTTTTTTCTTCGCCCACAAAACGTCGATACTGCGAGCCGACCGCCTTCAATATGGAACGGTGCACAAAGCCGAGATGATAGCCGTCCGTGTCGTTTTCGGGCAGCATTTTCCAGTTGGACGGGTAGCGATGCTTGATCCAGCCGGCGCTGAGTTCTATCTCGCCTTCCGGCGAGAGATCACACGCCCGGTCGATCAGTTGCGCCGCCGTGCCAAGATGGTCGGCCAGCGAGATACCGCTCGGACTCAAACTGACGAACACAAAGCCACGATAGCTCTCCAGCCGCGGCACACGCGTCAGCCCATACGCTTTTTTGTCAAAAGACTCTCCGTATCCGGCCGGGTAGGGGACGCCCTGCAAGGCACCACTCAGGTCATAGCTCCAGCCATGATAGGGGCAGGTAAACGTGCGGGCGTGGCCGCGTTCCGCGGGGCAGACGGTCGTGCCACGATGCGCGCAGCGGTTGAGGAGGGCCGAGACGTTATGGTCCGTACCGCGCACCAGGATGACCGACTGGGTACCGACCTGGCGCGTAATAAAGTCTCCCGGCTGGGGGATTTCACTCTCGTGGGCAATGAACACCCAGCCGTGGTAGAAAATCTTTTCCAACTCATCGGTAAAGATATGCGGGTCGGTATACAGCGACCTGTGGACCCGCTCGTTCTGGACAAGGGTGTCGTACTGGATCGGATCAATGGCGGTCTGTTGCATGCGAGTCCCTCCGACTCAACTCTCCGACTCCACCTAGCGATTGGTAAACACCGGGTCGCGTTTCTCCTGGAACGCGGCCACGGCCTCGCGCATATCGTCCCCCAGCGTACAGGCCAGCCCCAGATGGGCATCGGCATAGGTAATATCGCCGGCCTTGTTGGTGCTCAGCGCTTTGAAGAATTCTTTTGTGCGACGCAGCGCCATGGGCGGCTTGTTGAGCAGCTTCCGGGCAAAGGCGTGGACCGCGTCGTGCAACTCCTCCAGCGGCACGACCTGATTGACCAGGCCGACCTCACAGGCTTCTTCCGCGGTTAGCTCATCACAGGTCATCACCAGTTCTTTGGCTTTGGCCATGCCGATCAGGTTGATCATACGGGTAATCGAGCCCCACATATACGGCACACCCAGCCGCACCTCGGGCAACCACATGCGGGCACCGCTGGCGGCAATGCGGAAATCACACGCCATGGCCAAGGACACGCCACCGCCCACCGCAAAGCCATTGACCGCGGCAATACTGATCTGGTCCAGGCGTTCCCACTCGTCCATCACCCGCCAGCCGAGCTTTGCCATGCGCAGCCTGGCGGTATCGGTGAGCGTGGCCTGGGTTTCCGGTTTGGCGCTGTTGGACAGGGCGTTCATATCCGCGCCAACGCTGAACGAACGGCCCTTGCCGGTCAGGACCACGACCCGTGAGTCCTCGTCCTCTTGGAGCTCATAGGTAATGGCCAGAAACTCGCGCAGTACCTGCTCGTTGAGGGGATTGAGTTTTGCCGGTCGGTTGAAAGAGACGGTGACAATCGGACCGGAGCGTTCGAGGGTAAATGTTTCGTATATCATACTGCCCTTCTCCTTTGGGCCATGTCTACCTTGTCGTAAACACAAAATTCTCTGCCATCTGGGCTTGGACTTCTTTCAGGTGCGTCACATACTTGGGAAAGCCGCCGTTATAATTGCCGTCCTGACGGCGCTGAAATTCGCCCTCGAAATTATAATAGCCCGGCGTACAGTCCTGGTTGCGGGTGGTTTTGCCGCGATGATGGATCACTTCCCGTACCCACCACTCCTCTGCCTCGGACGTCACGTTGAGGGACTGATAGTCATGCCGCCGGACATAGTCGATGCAGGCCGCAATATGATCACCCTGGGATTGCAGCATATCCGTCAGATTGAACTGGAACGATGCCTGGTAGCCACCCATGATAAACAGGTTGGGATAGCCCTGCGAGTGAATGCCGAGCAGAGTACGGATGCCGGTGCTGTATTTGTCGTTCAGGTCGAGGCCGTTTTCTCCTCTGATCTGATTGTAAATGCCGGTTTTCTGCACCTCGAAGCCGGTGGCATAGATCAGCAGGTCGAGTTCGTACTGTGTCCCGTCAAACACCGGCCCTTTGGCCGTGATCTCGGTGATGCCTTTCCCTTGGGTATCGACCAGGTGCACGTTAGGGCGGTTGAAGGTCGGCAGATAGTCGTTGTGAAAACAGGGCCGCTTGCACATAAACATATACCACGGCTTGAGCGCCTCCGCGGTGACCTTATCCTTCACGACCTCGTCGATGCGTTTATGAATCTTCATCATGTAGTCGATATTGGCGTTCTCCTGTCGCCGAATTTTTTCCTCACGAGACATGGCCGCCCGTTCGGCCTGCTGCTCCTCGGTCAGCCGCGGCCCGCGCATGGCGCGTTCGCGCCGCTTGGCCTGCCAGCCCGGCTTCAGTTTACGTGCCCAGTTGGGATCGGTCGGCCAGTCGTCCCGGATGTCAATCGACGACGGCGTGCGCTGGAACACGTATAGCTCTTTGGATGATGCGCCCAGACCGGGAATAGCCTGCACCGCGGTCGCGCCCGTGCCGATGATGCCGACGACCTTGTCTTCCAGGCCGGACAAGTCTTCCTTGGTGTAATCATAGTCCCAGCGCGAGGTATGAAAGGAGTGGCCTTCGAAGGACTCCATGCCTTTAATCTTGGACAGCTTGGGCTTGGACAGCGTGCCGTTGGCACAGATGACGAAGCGGGCTTTCATGTGGTCGCCCCGGTCTGTGGTGAGAGACCACATCTCTTCTTCTTCATGCCATACGGTTGAGGTGACCGTGGTCTGGAAAACCGCCAACTCGTATAAATTGTATCTTCTGGCAATGGCCTGGCAGTGGGCCAGGATTTCCGGGCCCTTGGCGTAATGGTTCTTGGGCACGTAGTCCATCTCGTCGAGCAGCGGCAGATAGTCGTACGAGATCACGTCGCAGGCCACTCCGGGGTAGCGATTCCAGTACCACGTGCCACCCACATCGGCTCCTCGTTCGACGATGCGGATACTTTCGACTCCGTACTCGCGCAGCCGGGCCGAGGTGAGCAGTGCCGAGAACCCACCGCCGATGAATAGGCACTCGACCGTATCGGTGATGGGTGCACGCGGGACGACCTCTCCACCGTAAGGGTCGGTCTCGTACCTGGCGAAAGAACCGGTCAGGTCAGACGTATACTGCGACGTGCCTTCCGGTCGGTAGTGCAGCCTGAGATCACGCTCCTCGGCAAACTTCTGCTTGATGGTATCGTAGTACGCCTGCGGCTTTTTCGGCTTCGAGAGTCCATTCATGGTGCCAATCAGGGGCTTCTCCTGGGCTTCAGACATGCAGTTCTCCTCCGTGTAACAACACTGATTGTCTTGGTGACTGACCGAGTATAACAGAGCCGTGGCGCAGCGGGGAAGCGGCGCATAGGGGGGAATGACTCTCTATAGGGCAGGGGCATCATGACCTCCTGCCCTCCAAGCGACTTAATCCGAGTACAGGGGATGTGACCCGAACTGATTTTTTTGTACGGCCTGCCCGGTGGTGGCCACATGCCCGACCCCCTGCACGACGCTGTCGAGGTATTGAGCGATGGTGTCACCGAACAGGCGTTGCTGATAGGCCCGCTTCCGAGAGACGGACAGGTCCGCCTTCAGGTAGGGGATCACGGTAATGGCCAACTCGCTCTGTTGCTCGCCCTGCGCTGTGACGCGCCACTCCACACGGGCCGTCTTGCGTGAGGGTGGCCCGACTTCAATGTCAAACCCCACCCCTTCGAGCCACGTCACAAAATCGCGCTCGTAATGCACGCCGCTGTAGTACGAGACCGTGTCTTTTGCCCCAACCCCGGACCATTTGAGCACTGTGGTTGCCTGACAGAAGGGATGATAGCGGGGGAGTTGACCGGGTTGAGAGATCACCTGCCAGACACGGTCTGAGGCGGCCTCAATCAGGTGACTGACCCGCACCGCCTCGCCCGGCTCCAGCCCCCGGGCGGCCAATTCGGTCTGCAAATGGTCGCTGTCCGTTTTCACGTCGGGCTCCTCCCGCTACACCTGCCCCGAGTACACCGCACGTCTACAAGCGCACTGCTAGCTATCGAAGGTCCCGCCAATAGCGGCCGTGTCGTTGTATTCGCGCAGATAGGTGAGCTTCCCATCCTCCGCAAAGCGGAATTCCCACACGAATGCCATGTCGCAGACGCGACCCGTTACTACCGATTTGCCGTTTTTTTCAACGCCGGGTGCTGTCATCCTGCGCGTCTCCGGGTCGAAAATAAAATCATGGAAGACGACTTCACCGATCACCCAGGTCTCTGCCAGTTGGGCCAGATACTTTTGCAATCCCGCCGCACCCTCGTAGCGACCGCCAAAAGGTATATGGGCCGGCAGAAAGTTCTCCCATGCGAAATCGTCGGCCATCAGCTTGGCGCACTCGGGGAAGTCCGTCAGGAGGAGTCCCATAAACCTGTTCACCGTGTCGATCGCCTGTTGTTTTGTCATGTCCCCTCCTCGCTCGTGTGGGTTGGGCTGTCCCACCTATAGTTCCCTATCGATCACAACCTGCTCCGCATTGCTTCGGCGGGGCGGTGGATCGGGCAGGTGGTTTCGCGGTCCGCCAGATCAAAGCAGAAGAGGAACTTCGCAAACCCGCACAGCACGGCCATCGTCACCCCGAGCTCGAAGATCTCTCCGTCGGTGAAATGAGCGGCAAGCTCGTGATGCAGCTCCTCGGTCATATATCCGTGGAGGTTGGTGAGCACCATCTGCTCGCACAGCTTCAGTACCGCGCGGTCACGCGGCGAAAACACCTCGTCGTCGATATCGTCTGGTAGCGCCTCAATCTGCTCCGGGGTCAGGCCCGCCTGTCTCGCCGAGACAGTGTTGACCTTGTTTCATAAAAAGCAGCCATGTGTCTTTGAGAGTTTGAGGCGGAGCAACTCCTTCGTGCGCACATCGACGCGGCCCTCATAGAACACCCGCTTGTAGAAGCTATTGAAGTACCAATCGAGCAGTTCGGGCGCATTGGCGCCCACCGCGACAAAACGCGCGTCCCCGGCCTCGCGCATGCATTCGTCGTACAGCGCGGTCAGGTCGGGCGGGAGTTCCTCACGGGTGAGGCGTTGCATGGCACACATATCGTTGCTCCTTCATTCCGCTCAAATTCTCATACGCTCCGCTATCGAGTAAAACTCAGGTAGCGAAGTTGCGAGGGAGAAGCAACACGGCTTGGGTGATTTGCCTTGTCAAAATTTGAGCGATATGACAAACTCCGCGCTGACGAAGCAATTGAGATGCTCCAACGGGGAGACAATAAGGAGGGCTGACAGATGAGTGAAGCGGTAGAGACATCCCAGCCGACCGGCATTCCAACTCCCGCAGAACTGGGCTTTGATCCGGCTGACCTGCGTCAGAAGTACGCCGATGAGCGGACCAAGCGTTTGCGCGTGGACGGGAATAACCAGTATCAGGAAATCACCGGCCAGCACGCCCACTATAACACCGACCCCTATGTGGAGCCGGGCTTCACCCGCCCCGCGCTGCAAGAGGAACTCGACGCGGTGATTATCGGCGGCGGCTTTGGCGGCCTGCTGGCGGCGGCGCGCTTGCAGAAGACCGGCATCACCAATATCCGCATCATCGAGAAGGCCGGGGATTTTGGCGGGACCTGGTACTGGAACCGCTACCCCGGCGCCCAGTGTGACATCGAGTCCTACGTCTATCTGCCCCTGCTCGAAGAGACCGGCTACATGCCCAAGGAAAAATACTCCTTTGCACCCGAGATCTTTGAGCACGCCCAGCGGATCGGCAAGCACTTCAACCTCTACGAGCGGGCCTGCTTCCAGACCCAGGTTCGGGAGGCGCGCTGGAACGACGAGGACGGGCGCTGGACGATTACCACCGATCGCGACGATGTCTTCCGGGCGCGCTTTGTGATCATGTCGAGCGGACCTCTGAACCGGCCCAAGCTGCCGGCGATTCCCGGTATCGAAAAGTTCAAAGGGCATACCTTCCACACCAGCCGGTGGGACTACGACTACACCGGCGGCGACACCACCGGCGGCATGCACAAACTCAAAGATAAACGCGTGGGTATCATCGGCACCGGCGCCACCGCGATCCAGTCCGTACCCCACCTGGGCGAACACGCCCAGCAGCTCTACGTGTTCCAGCGCACGCCTTCCTCGGTGGATGAGCGCGGCAACAAACCGACCGACCCGGAATGGGCCAGGACGCTGAAGCCCGGCTGGCAGGACTACCGCAACAACAACTTCTGCTCCATTTTGGCCGGGATCCCGGTGGAGGAAGACCTCGTTGGCGACAAGTGGACCAGCCTGTTCAAGAAACTCTCCGAACTGCTCACGGGCAAGGAGGATTCAAACCTCTCCGACGAAGGTATGGCGATCATGTCGGAGATTGCCGACTACCAGAAGATGAACGAGATTCGTGACCGCGTGTCCTCAACCGTCACCGACCCGAAAACCGCGGAAGCGCTCAAGCCCTGGTACGGCCAGTGGTGCAAGCGCCCGACCTTTAACGACGAATACCTGCCGACCTTCAACCGGCCCAACGTGAAGCTGGTCGATACCAAGGGCAAGGGTGTCGAGCGCGTCACCGAGAACGCCGTGGTCGTGGACGGCGTCGAGTACGAAATAGACTGCCTGATCTACGCGACCGGCTTCGAGGTCGGGACGGCGTATACGCGGCGCGCCGAGTTCGAGGTATACGGTCGCGGTGGGCTGTCGCTGGGCGATTACTGGGCCGACGGCATGAAGACCTACCACGGCTTTCTGAGCAACGGCTTTCCGAACTGCTTTCACATGGGGCTCACCCAGACCGGCCTCGCCCCTAACTTCACCTATATGCTGAACGGGCAGGCCGTTCATATCGCCCACCTCATTACCCAGGTGGAATCCCGCGACGCAAAGTCCATCGAGCCCACCCTTGAGGCCGAGGACGAGTGGGTGAAGCTGGTGACCGGTCCGACTTTCATGACCGAGTATCAGAACACCTGCACACCGGGCTATTACAACGGAGAGGGGAAGAACGAAGGGCACGGCTTTATCGAGACCCAGTATCCCGACGGTGCAGTGCCCTTTTACGATATGCTCGCCGCCTGGCGCGCGCAGGGCGATTTCGAGGGGCTGATCGTTCGCTAGATCACCGGGTGCTGCGAGGCACCCGGCCCGTTACCCTTTTACGCCTTGGTGGCGAGCCAGGCTTCGGTTTCGGCCGGCGTGTCTTTCAGACGCTGGAGGAGCAGGCTGACCTCCTGCTGGGTAATGATCAGCGGTGGCGCCATAAAAATCACAGCAGGCCCTATTCCCCGCACCAGGAGCCCAGGCATCCTTAGCTCAGGTTGTTCTCGGTCAGGAAATCGATGACGCCTTGGCTCAATCCTTCCGGATCAAGGAATGGCTCGAAATTTGTGCCTTTGACATCGATGGCCTTCGCCTTTGGCATGGCGGCGGCGGTGTTTTGGTGGCCGAGGTAGAGCACATCGTCTGGAGCGCACATCAACAAGGTCGGGCACTTGATGTTCTGAATGAACAGATCGAAGCGGTAATCCCACACACATCGATAGATCATGCCGCGAACCTTCCAGGCCCGCAGTGCTCCTGAGAACTCGTCGTTCATGTTGTCTAGATCGCGATTCCCGCCCAGGTTGTAGATGTAGTCCCAGGTGATTTTGAGGTATTCGGCTTCGTGGCTCGGCCCGACGGAGCCACTGAACTCGTCGCGGTAGGGCGCGGCCTGCTCCTCGGTCAGCAACAGTGCGCCGACCATCATGCAAGACAGCACGCGCTCGGGATAGAGCGACGCCATTTCGGCGGCCATACCGGCACCCGTGTGATTGCCGAAGGCATGGAACTTCTCGATACCGAGCGTATCGAGAAAGTCCATCGTGTATTGGGTGAGCGTGCTGATCGAATGGAACTCCGGCGGGTCAAAGGAGCCACCGAAGCCGGGCAGGTCGACCGCAATACAATGACAGCGGTCGATCAACTTCTCGAGCGTGCGTTCATACCCCTTCGCGCCACTGACGTTCTGATGCAGAAACACAATCGGCGGCTTTTCCTGCGGGCCACCATGGTAATAGTGCATTTGACCACTAGGCGTATCTGCGTAGGCTTTCTTGATCATCAATTCGTGTCTCCCTACGGCCGAGCGTACCGGTCGGTCGCCGCCGGCGCTCAGCTCAGGTTGTTCTCGGTCAGAAAATCGATGATGCCCCGGCTCACCCCTTCCGGATCGAGGTTCGGTTCCATGTCCATGCCTTTGACATCGATGGCCTTCGCCTGCGGCATCGCCGCCGCAGTGTTTTGGTGACCCGGATAGAGAACGTCGTCCGGGGCGCAAATCAAGAGAGTTGGGCATTGGATCTTCGGGATGAACTGGCCAAAGGGGTAATCCCAAACGCAGCGGAAGACCATGTCGCGAACCCTCCAGTTGCGTAACGCCCCGGTGAACTCGTCGTGCATATTGTCTAGATCAAGCTTGCCGCCGATATCGTAGACGTAGTCCCAGGTCTCTTTCAGGTAGGCGGTGTCGAAGCCCGGGGCGGCGGAGCCGCTGAACTCCTTCCGGAACCGCGCGGATTGTTCCTCGGTAAACAACAACGCACCGATCATCATGCAGGACAGCGCCCGGTCGGGATAGAGCGACGATATTTCCGCGGACATCCCGGCTCCGGTGTGGCTGCCGCAGAGGTGAAATTTCTCGAAACCGAGCGCGTCGAGGAACTCCATGGTGTAGCCCGTGAGCGTGCTGATCGAATGGAACTCCGGCGGGTCAAAGGAGCCTCCGAAGCCGGGCAGGTCCACGGCGATGCAGTGAAACTGGTCAATCAGCAATCGGAGGGTGGGTTCGAAGGCCTTTGCGCTGCTAACGTTCTGGTGCAGAAAAATGATCGGCGGCTTTTTCTGCGGTCCGCCGTAGTAGTAGTGCATCTGGCCACTCGGAGTGTCGGCGTAGGCTTTCTTGATCATCTGAATAATCTTACGCCTTGGCGGCGAGCCAGGCTTCGGTTTCGGCCGGCGTGTCTTTCAGACGCTGGAGGAGCAGGCCCACCTCCTGCTGGGTAATGATCAGTGGTGGTGCCATAAAAATCACATCAGGCCCTATTTCCCGCACCAGGAGCCCGCGCTTCAGGGCCGCCCGACGGACGTAGTCCGCGACGTTGTACTCGGGCGGAAAAGGCGCACGCGTGTCTTTATTGCAGACAAACTCCAGAGCCGCGATTAAGCCCAAGCCTCGCACGTCACCAACAATGGGCGAGGAGTACAATTCGGCCAGTCCCTCGTGAAAAAGCGCCCCCATTCGGGCCGCATGCTCGACGAGTTGGTCCCGTTCCATAATTTCAAGCGTCTTCAGCCCGGCCGCGCAGCACACCGGATGACCGGAGTTGGTATAGCCGTGGGAGAAACCGGCACCTTCGGGAGCCTGCAGAAAGGTGTCGTAAATCTTCTCGTGCAAAAGCACCGCGCCGAGCGGCAGATAACCGCTATTGATGCCCTTGGCCGTGCTGATCATATCCGGGATGACGCCCCCGTGCTCGATGGCAAACATCTTGCCCGTCCGTCCAAACCCGGTAATGACCTCATCCGACACCATGAGCACATCATATTTGTCACAGATCGCCCGGATACGTTGAAAATATTCCGGGGGAAGGGGAATACCGCCCCCACCGCCTAGCACAGGTTCGGCAATAAAGAACGCAACGGTTTCCGGCCCTTCTTCGAGAATGACCTTTTCCAGCATATCCGCACACGCCAACGTGCAGGCCGGCTGCGTCCCGCACTGCTCACAGCGATAGCGGTACGGGGTGGGGATATGCCGAACCTTTGAGAGCATGGGCTCAAAGTGTTCGTGCATATGCGGAAGGCCCGTCAGGCTGGCGGCTCCATACGTTGCCCCGTGATAGCTGCGGTCCAGCGCAATCGCCGTCGTTTTCTTCTCAAAGCCGCGCAGCCGAAAATAGAGCCGGCTGACCTTGATGACCGTCTCATTGGCTTCTGAACCACCCGAGACAAAAATCACTCGGTTCAGCCCGTCCGGGGCATGCTGGGTCAACTTTGCCGCCAGTTCAATGGAGGGTGGGGTGGAGAAATTCCAGCCGCTTAAATGAAACGGGAGAGTCTTCATTTGCGCGTGGACCGCGTCGGCAATCTCGGTCTGGTCGTAGCCCAAGCCCACATTGCCAATGCCGGAGCAGCCGTCGAGATACTGATTGCCCTCGGCATCCCAGAGATAGACCCCTTTCCCCGCGACAATAACGGTGAAATCTCCATCGGCATGATCCTGAAAGGTCGTAAAGACCGGTAGCTTATTCTGGCGTTCCAGGTCTCGTAACTTCTCAACGTCCAGCTCAAAGGGACGCGGAGCGGGCGGCTGTGCGTAGGCCTGCTGCTGACTCATATCTTACCCTCCTTATTTTTGAGTCTGGGTTGGGAATGTTACGCAGAGCGTAGGACCATTACCGACCAGAGTCAAACGGTGAGCCGGGGACGATTGGGCGTTTACCTTCGTGTTGCGCCCACCATTTGCAATCTCCTTCCCGGTCAGTCTAGACTCCGAGCGAAGGGGGGAAGCGAGCATGACATCTTCGGCGAACATTCCTATCCACGGAGAGTGTGCCCAACAATTCAACGCCGTCCGCGAGGTTTTCACCGCAAGCTTTGCCCGGCAGGAAGAGGTCGGCGCTGCGGTATGCGTATATGCCGACGGTCAGAAAGTCGTGGACCTGTGGGGCGGCTACTGCGATGAAGCCCGCAGCCAGCCGTGGCAGTCTGATACGATAGTGTGCATGTTCTCGGTCGCAAAGGGCATGGCGGCGCTATGCGCCCATGTGCTGGCTGATCGGGGACTGCTTGATATTGATACGCCGGTGGTCACCTACTGGCCGGAATTCGGCAAGCGGGGAAAAGAGAATATTACGGTCAAACAGGTCCTCGGGCATATGGCCGCCCTGGTGTATACCGACACTGCCCCACCGGGGGCGCTCTTCGAGCCGGAGGTGATGGTCAAGGTGCTTGAAGACATGCCGCCGGCCTGGGAGCCCGGTACGCGCGGGGCGTATCACTCTTCAACCTACGGGAATCTGGTTGGAGAAATTGTTCGCCGCGTGTCCGGAAAGTCTATTGGCCGCTTTTTCCGAGAAGAGATCGCCGCGCCGCTCGGCCTTGACTATCATATCGGGCTGGGCGCGGATGAACTCGAACGGGTGTGTAATATTATTCCCAACCCGGCGAACGAAACCGCGGCAGTGCTGAGTGATCCGACGACCAAGCCTGGTCGGTCCTTTGCCGCCCTGCCCCGGCAAGAGAATGTGTTTAACAGCCTGACCTTTCGACAAATCGAATGGCCGTCCGCAAACGGTCACGGCAACGCCCGTGCGGTGGCGCGGCTGTTTGCGGCCCTGGCGCGGGGCGGGGAGATCGACGGGGTCCGGGTTCTCAGCCCGGAGGCGATTGCCCACGCGGCAGAGCTCCAATGGGACGATCAATGCCTGGTCTGGGGCGACCACTTCCGAACGACCTTGGGGCTGCTACTGAATACGCCCGACTTCGCCTATATGGGGCCGAACCCGAATAGCTTTGGCACGGCAGGGGCGGGGGGTGCGTGTGGCATTGCCGACCCCCGCAGTTGTATTGGATTTGGTTACAGTCCGAACTTCATGTGCGCGGGCGGCGGGCTGGGTGAGCGGTCTCGGGCTTTAGTTGAAGCCACTTTTGCCAGTGTATGAACGAAGCACGGGCAG